>CAYFTD010000488.1:0-2587 GCA_964345915.1 uncultured archaeon | reverse complement strand
GTTCCGCTGGACCGTAGCTAAGCCAATGCCAACCAAGCTTCCTCCTTCCAGCACTCCCTCTTCCAGTACACCTCCTTCCACTACGTGCACAGTGACAACCATACGGAAGTATGGATTGTTTTCATCGACTGGATCGTCAATCCAGTCAAGCTGGATATCAGTCACTTGTACTACTATGCCTGGAGCGACCTCATTGAAGTCTCCCAGCACATAGCCAGCATTGGTTTCATAAACCACATTCTCGCTTGTGAATACCCCCAGAAGGAGAATCACCATGCCAAGGTGCAGCATAAGTCGTCCCATCCTTCTCATCGTCAGCGTGCGGCCCTCGCGACCTGCCAAGGAACGCACGAAGGTTATGATAAGATAGATCATGCCTCCGATTGCGAGCGGGATGAGTGCATTCGCGGGCCAGTAGAGAGTCGGCAGTGCCAGAGTCCCGCCAAGAACTGTAGCAACTCCGAGGACTGCACCTATGGCCAACAGTACAAGGATGACTATCCCCTTCCGTCTATTAGAGATTAGTGCAGTCCTCATGCAGTAGAAGGCCGAAACTATGAGCAGCAGTGAGCCCGCGTAGAAACCTGCTCGGAAGAACTCGATGCCTATGCCTACCATATTATCTTGGAAATTGATGGGATCAATGATTGCCTGTGTAAGGTTGATTGCCGCTGGTGCAACGACGCCGACAACCGATGTTGCAGTGACTATGAGTATGCCAATCAATGCAACCTTAATCGAGAGATCCCTCAGGTTCGTCGTTGAGAAGAATCGGGTTCCTCCCTCTTCATCATCAGCGAGGTCGATGTAGCCCGCACGTGCGGTAAGAATAGCAGCCAAGCCGAAGTTAACGACAACGGTAGCGAACATCGTCCAACTGACAAGTGTTATTGAAAACCCGTGCACTGTGTTCAGAACACCACTCCGTGTAACCCAAGTCGCATACAACACTGTGACGTACGCAAACACTAGAAAAGAATCGCGCAAGACGTCATTGTTTCTGAATACCGCCCTCGCATGATAGTAGGCCGTCAACAATAACCAGGGTACGAGCGAAGTTGTTTCTACAGGGTCCCAAGCCCAGTAGCCTCCCCAGCCCAACACAATGTAGGCCCAGTAGCCTCCAATAGCAATTCCAATGGACAGCATGAGCCAAGAAGCGACTGTGGTCAGACGCGACACAGACTCGACAATTGGGACTGGATCTTCATTACGCTCGTCTGACCTCATGGTGAACCCTGCGAGCTTAATTGAAAACGGAACCACCGCCAAGGCGTATGCTATGAAGACAATTGGGGGATGAATGACGTTCCAGATCGTGCTCAAAAGCGGATTCAGCCCAAGTCCGTCTGTTGGAGTACTGACAGGGACAGGTCTGAAGGGATTTGACGCAACTGCGTTGAGCGCAATGAAAAGGGTTTGAACAATCATGAACACGGCAGCCCTATACACGAGTGTGTCATCCTCATATCCTCGAACTAGAATACGGAAGCCGAAGTACAGGATGAAGGAGAGCATTGTCCAGAATACTAATGACCCAGATTGACCAGCCCATAGAGCAGAGAGCTTCAATGGCCAGCTTGCCGAAAGGTTCGTTGTGAGATAGACATATTCATAGCTGAAGTCGTTGCTGAATATCAGAATGCCCATCCATGTCACAGCTGCAATGGATGAGAGAAATCCAATCAGAGCAAGGACTATCGAGATTGTTTCTTAGTTCTTGATTCTTGGTCCAGCGATTAAGACCAGTAGATCAGCTAGTCCTGCCCCGATCGCCGTAAACAGGAATATGGTACCAATGTCCATTTCTTAAGCCTCCGATTTGTTGTCCCTTCGAGTCCTATCGCGTCGCGGTCGACGTCTTCTCGAACGCCTTCGAGCTTCTTTCTTGCCAGCTCGCTGTACCACCATTGCCTTTTCCCTCCTTATTCGTGCAAAAGCGTAGCCTAGTCCAGGTGCAGCCACCAGGCCAACAGCAGCCGCCACCTGCCATAACGCGATTGGTGGGACTTGTTCAATTGGACTGAGTACAGTTAGTCTATAATAGGCACTCTCTCCTACATTGCCGGATTCATCTATAACCAAGCAGTAGAAGGATATCACGTCCCCAGCATGGAACTGTCCTAGTAGTATCCTCCACACCAAGTAGTCCCCATCTACATCCACGAGTGTTAGGTTGTGTGGCACATATGTTCCGTCATTCACTTTCCAATGCAACTGGCACGAGGTTATCTGGCTATGAGTCGGGAACTCGTAAGTCCCAATCTCGACAATCACATCGTCTCCAACTCTCACACCCTCTGTCGGGTACACTTCCCTGAGCAGAACAACCGGTTCCCAGACATCTACTCTCACAACGAAGTAGTATGATCCGGCTACGAAGTCATTCCCCAATGTGTCATTTGCGATGACAACGAAGTTTACTTGCGTGTCGTCGGGCAATGGTGCAATGGTGGTGTTGTATATCCCTCCGATTTCCGGGTTTGGCAGTAGCTGTACCAACATGGAACTGTCCGTCCCATTTAGTGACATTGAGCAGTTGACGAGAACAGTATCAACACCGTCGGCGTCAAGAACGGTCGCCCCG
>CAYFTD010000487.1:0-2422 GCA_964345915.1 uncultured archaeon | reverse complement strand
TCAACACTGTTGGGATCTTAAACAAAAGAAGAGAGAATTCTGGGGGGAAAGCCCCCAGAACTTGAGAGTCTAATCTTGGTAACCTTTCATGTAGCCCTCGCGCTGTTTCCATTTCTCCTCGAGCCGCTGCATGACGGTGTACATGCGATGAGTGAAGGGCCATGCCTCATCGAACTTGCCTTGGTTCATCTGGGAAGTGAACTCTTCGACAACATCATTGATGTCGCCGATGTCATTGATAATAGTAGCGTCGAACTCATACACCATATCGAGTTCCTTCTCGTTAATCTTCTCCTTTGAACCCCAAGCAGCATAGCCGTAATCGGCGTAGCGGATGGACGACTCAATCTTGTCAGTGAGTGACAACATCCTGTCGAATGTTTCCCAGGTATTCTCGAGATTGTACTCCACAACCATTGTCTGAAGCTTCTCAATGTCCTGTTTGACAAGTCTGAGCTGATCGGCCATGAACTCTCGGAGGACTTTGTCGGCGGCGCGTCGTTCTTCCTTTTCTTGGTACCCGTGCCAACCCGGAATATAGTGAGTGATCAGACCGAAGAACCCTCCTTTGATGTCCTTGGCGGCCTTCTTCCTAATCCGCTTAGCAATGGGATCGGTAATCTTGCCCATACAATCGTATCTCCTAAGTGATTGTACCATCCCCATGACCTTGGTCACAGGGCTGTCTATCGAGTCGTACTCTTCTTTCCTTAAAAAGAATGTTACTAACCTATCCTCCTATGTCGATTATATTGGGAGCCAGCAGCGCAAGATGAGGTCCCGAGTAATCAGGAGCCGGGCGACCTAAGTCCACCTTGGCATAAGATATTAAGAAGGCTGGTCCTGCTCACGGTCAACCTGTTGGTGTTGATCATGGAACGACCGTATCTGCTTGGAGAGATGACATGGCCCGAGGTTGAAGAAAGGCTTCAAGAATCCACTATTGTTCTTGTGCCGATAGGATCAACTGAGCAACACGGTCCCGCGCTGCCGCTTGACAACGACCATTACATCGCTCAAAAGCTGGCTTGGATGGTGGCCGAACGCCTCTGGCCAAAACTGAAAGTCACAGTTACTCCAACGATATCCTTTGGGTATTCACCGCATCACATGGAATTCAAGGGCACAATCACTCTTCAGGAGTCGACTCTCGCAAACGTGATTGTCGATGTTTGCTCCTCCCTTGCACAGCACGGATTCTCTAAGATTGTACTATTGAATGGCCATGGTGGCAATGGCACAGCAATCTCAAACGCTCTACATATTCTTCGGGACATGGGGTCCGCTAAGGTGTATCACATCAACTGGTGGGACATGGGCTCTGACAAGATACGTGAAGTAGTCACAAGGCCAGTCTTTCATGGATGCGACATGGAAACCTCTGTCGCGTGGTATCTTGGTCAGAGAGTACTTGAAGAGAAGAGGGTGGATGAACCTGGAAGAGCCATTGTTCCCGGGTTCATAGAGCCGGATATGCTGGCACCTCCTCCAAAGGTAATTGCATCCTTCACGATGAATGACATAACAGATTCGGGAGTCGTTGGCTATTCTACTAAGGCAACAAAGGAGAAGGGACAACAGATCATTGACGTTGTCATCGGCAGGATAGAGACGTTCTTGCAGGATATCGTCAAAGCAGAGTGACTCGGCTTCACACATAGGTTTCTGCAAGAGGCAACCATACGCAGAACTCTGCTCCGCGTCCAGAGTCTCCGGGAACCCGGTCTGCTACGCTGATCCGACCTCCGTATTTCTGGCAAATCCTTTGCGCCTGGTGTACTCCGACTCCACCGAAACGCCTGTCTGGATCGAATAGACCCTCTTTCTTTCCGTCTGAGATGCCAGGGCCATTGTCAGCTATGGTAATTGTGACTCCTCCCTCAGACTTCCCAAGGACTACCCATACCTTCCGAGGCGGCCTATTGTTATGAATAACTGCGTTCTCGAGTATGTTCATCAACATGTGCATAAGGTGTCTATCTGCAAAGACCATTGTGCCCGGGATGTGGTTCTCAACGTCCACCTCAATGTCTGCATAGGTCTGTCCAAGCTTGGCTAATGCTTTCTCAATGACATTGTCCAATGGCACAATTGACAACTCCGTACTCAGGAAGCTCTCTGTTACCTGTGCCTTTGAGATGAGCGACTCGCAGGCCTTCACCGCTTCAAAGATATTGCTTAGAAGCGCCCGAGTATGCAAGCTCGGGTTCTCTTGCTGAATTGCCTCAGTTGCAAAGAGGATTGCCTGGAGCTGGTTTCGGGTATCATGAGTTAATAGATCCAAGTACAGAGTCGCAGTGTCTGCAGCGGCCTTTAGCTCCCTTTCCGCCTCAGTTATTGCGTCGACGAGATCTGCCACATAGATCGCGGTGCCCACTTGTGATGCCAAACTGAAGAGTATCTCTCTGTCTTCGGTTGAGAA
>CAYFTD010000486.1:0-5685 GCA_964345915.1 uncultured archaeon | reverse complement strand
TCCTAATTAGCCTGTAGCTAATATCTGCAAAGTCATTTGAGAGAGCAAGCCCCAATTCGGCAGGCTCTGGAATCGTCTGCGTGAACTGGCTCGAGATTATTGGACCATAGTAGGTATTGCCGAGTCCTCGTATGAAGTCTTCATATGTCGCGGACTGTAGAAGCCTTTCGTAATCGCCGACTGTCAAGAATCGGGACTTTAGGCCTCGAATTCGTGCATTGATATAGCCGTATTCATTCGCAGCCCGGGAGGACATATTGAAACACCTTGATCTTCCATCTGCGGGGATTACGAGTTGTCAATGCAGTCGACATAAAAGGTTGACGAAGGGGAGTGCGGACCGAAGATGAACGAGTGTATTCATTGGGGTGCCTGGTCACTCTTTTGTTGTGATAGTCATGTGATGAAGCCAACGATTTGTAGGATTTGGCAGATTGAAGAGAACGAGCTCTGGAACCGCTGTGACTTGTTAACATATCACTCAGAGCAGCGGTGTCTGGCACGACCTTGGGAAGTCTTCCGTTCCCGGGTTGCTTGGGCATCAAGATGCATGTACTCAGTGCCGTTTCTTTCTGGGTCCCAAGTAGTTGGCAAGGGACAGAACAATATTCTCCGTAGGCACCATGGCCTCGGGAACAAGTATCACAGAGATAAACACATGCGGCTCCCGCTGAGCAATTGAGAGTCGAGTGAGATATGGCCTGACAGCTTCAGTGTCAATCCGAATCTGAGGACTATGGAAGAGATTCTCACTGGCCTCACGATCAGACACGACGACATAGAACTGCTCGGTCAGATTCTCAATCTCTAGTTCATGAACACTCTCGGAGCGATCCTTCAATGCTTCTTCAAGACGCTGCTGTTCCCTACGAATGGCAAGTTCAATGCCGAAAGTTGGCGGCCTTCTGAGATTCGCTCTTATTTGGAGCTGATCAGTTCGGCCACGAGCCCTAGTGTAAATCATATGAAACATGTTGGAACGGTCGAGCAATAAGACGGACGTTTCAAGTTTCGAGAAAGGACCACTTGATTCCTGATGAAAGGAGAATTTGGCTCCGGTATTCCCTAGAAGTTTGACGCTGACCTTTGATGTAGTTGATTTAAACCGAGTAGCGACATTCTGAGCGATCTTGTTGCGAAGTTTTGATGTAACCATGCGACCTATCATCCAAGTCCCGACTATGAAAATCGCCAGACCAGCCAGGAGGATATATCCGATTTCAGAGATGTCCTGCATTGCCTTCTACTCCAACCAATGGCATATTGAACAGGCTGTTTCTTGTATAGTATCCCCCTTAAGAGTATCCCAGAAGCACAAGCGATATAACCCCGACGTGCGGTGGAGTCTGTGATGGAGGCATCATGACGACTGACAGGGAGGTTGACGCTACACGTGAGATCTGCATCGAAGCATGGAACATGCTTTTCGGACGCGCAGTGTTTGCCTACATCTCACTACCTGCAGCATGGGTAACAGGATATCAGATCAATGATCCCTTGGTCACCAATCGATTTCTCTACAAGAACCTTGTCTGGGTCGGCGCAGGTGAGATTGAATGCCTCATCTCACGCGGGCATGGCCCAGAAAAGCGCCCCAATCTTGACTTCAGGGTCAAGGTGGTCGTAGACCTTCAGAAAGACTCTCTTGCCGCACCCAGTCCTGAGGACCTTTTCAAACGTCATGACAAGAAAGGCCACGAAGTAATCGAGCACGGGAAACTGCATACAGGCGGTCATATTGGAAGCTATGTGCTTTGGGCTTCATCTCGACCTCGCTTCGGAGTCTTTGGGCGACCTCGTTTCAATGCGCAGCTTCACGGCTATAGACCGTGTGACGATACATCTCGGCTCGTGAAGGTTGTCTGGACATCTCCATCTCCTGAGCTGATTCTTGAGCACTCAGACGAGCTTATCGCTTCAATGACATCCATGCTATGTCATGGACGCGAGATGGAACCTCACGAGGATGCCCTTCTCTAGTCGTCAACATCACGGCTAGTGAGTCATCAGCTGAGTTCGCAGAGTCGCCAAAATGGATGAAGATTCACCGGTACATTTAAGGTGAGGGCCTGCCAATATCCATGGCATCTTAGACCGGGATTCCTAGGTCCTAGGGATTTCGGCTATGAAGGTGGTTAGGTTTTGCAACAGTTTAGTCCTGCTATTTTCGTTGGTGTCGGACTGGTGATTTACATTATTGGCTACTGGCTATATGCTAGGTATGTAGACCGCAATGTCTGGCAGCCCGACCCCAATGTCAAAACACCTGCGCACATGTATATGGATGGCGTAGAGTTCTTTCCTACCTCAAAGAGTGTGCTGTTTGGCTTCCAGTTCAAGTCTATTGCTGCTCTCGGCCCCATTAGCGGACCGTTCATAGCATTGGTATTTGGCTGGCTACCTGCGTTCCTTTGGATCATCTTTGGTACGTTCTTCATCGGTTGGATTCACGACTATACGTCAGTCATGATCACAGTGCGCAGCGAGGGTGAGTCATTCGGTCCGATTGCATATCGGATGGTGGGCTCCCGAGGTCGCAAGGGTCTAATGGGCTTCATCATTTTCTACTTGATTCTAGTGATGTCTGTATTTGCCTACATCTGTGGAGCGTTCTTCAGAGCATTCCCACAGAGCATCGTCCCCACAATCTTTGTGATTGCTGGCGGTGCTATCGCTGGAGTCATGTTGTATCGAATGAAGATCAACATAGTCATCTCGACCATTGTCGGATTGCTATTCATGGTAGTCGGTATCTGGTTAGGACTTTGGTTATTCCTGGCCCCTCCTGCCGGCCTTGGAGCTCTCGCTTGGGTAGCTGGTACTCCAGTAGAATGGTGGATCATTCTTGCTCTGGTTCTCGTCTACTTCGGTGCCACCTTGCCTATCACTGACTGGGCACAGCCAGTCAACTACGTTGCTTTCTGGCCGTGCTTTGTGGCTGTGGTATTGATCATCCTTGGCGCTCTGCTGAGTCCTCTCACAATGGGACTCTATCCCGCAGACCCAGTTCTGGTTCAAACAGAGCCAGTCATCACGCTGTTTACAGAGGCAAACGGTCCGATTTGGCCGATTCTCTTTGTTGCTATTGCATGTGGTGCTGTTTCTGGGTGGCACAGCCTGGTGGGCAGCAGTGCAACTGGCAAACAGATTGCATCTGAAGTGGATGCGCTTCCAGTTGCCGGAGGCTCAATGTTCGTCGAGGGTCTACTAGCCATATCCGCCATGTCAGCATATGTCGTGATTGCGCCAGCGGCTGTCGTGGGTGCCTGGTTCCTGAACTTCCCAACAGGAGCAGCAATCCTCACGCAGGGACTGTTCGGTGGAGCAGCGGTTTCAAATGTGATTCTAGTTGCCTTCTTTGCGATGGTATTGGAGCTCTATGCCATCACGGTTTTGCAGCTCATGCCTCGATTCTTCCGAATGGCAGCAGCTGATCTTGCTGGGACTTCATTCATCGCTCCCTTGTTCCGCAACAGATGGATTGGCGCGCTCATTGGAATAGTCATTGCGTTTGCTTTCGCGGCCACTGGAGGTTGGTACCAAATCTGGATGTTGTTCGGCGGTAGCAACCAACTGCTCGCTGGACTGGCTCTCATGCTAGCTTCAGTCTACCTAATTCGAAAGAAGAGACCAACATACTACACTCTGATTCCAGCCCTCTTCATGATTGTGACATGTGAGGCAGCACTTGTCTGGGAGACCTGGATCTTCGTCAGTGCCCTACTAACAACAGGCTACTTTGTTAGACCTGGTAGCCTGCTGGGCGACATGGCTGCTGCAGGAAACACCCTGCCAGCAGTCGCACTGACATGGATATTCATTGGCATCTCTATTATCCTCTTCTTCCTTGGATGGCTCGTCTTTGCAGACGCATGGGCTGCGTACCGTCGTGGTCCAGAGGTAGCTGAGCCTGAGATAGAAGTAGCAGCTCCCCCTCAGTAGATTAGGAGTAGCCGCACGGCTACTTCCTTCCTCTTTTTTTTCCGCGGCGATAGGATTGCCCTTTCAAAACACTCATTTGTTTCACTAGAAGAAATGAGATACACAGCGCGGGTGATTGACAATTGAAGATATTCAGGGCAATCAGAAGAGCTCTGGGAGGAATCTGGGATGCACAGAAGGCTTTTCTTGCTGGACCACTAGTCAAAGCCAAGACGGTCCATGATGATGCTCTGATGTTCATAGTTCTGGGTGAGCTGCTTGGGTACCCATTTCAGTCGACATACTACTCCCGGTTGTTGTTTACATATTGGCTTGCAAGACTCCCTCCGTGGAAGCAACGGCTCTTGAAGGAGCAAGATGTGCTTGCCAAGATGCACGAATAGGCAGTTAACTCTAATTTGAACAAAAAGAGTTATAGGGCCCTAGCCTCCCAGAGCCCTCAGGGATTACCAAATGCAACCTGAAGGTGACGGGGACGCTTCAGAAAAGAAACGTGGCGCAAAGGAAGCAGTGAAGGACTTCTTCTACGGAATGGCAATGCAGGGTATGGCCAGATATGCGTTGAAGACGCGTATGTACTTGGAACACCTGTTTATGCTTATCACTCTTGGAGACATGCTAGGCATCCCCATCCTTCCGCCGTACTACTCACTCAAGCTTCTTCCCTATGCAGTACCCAACATTAAGACTTGGAAACGTACGCTGTTCAAAGAACGAGACTTTACGGACGCACTCTTCTAGGCAGGTGATTCCTCACCTCACTTTCATTGCATATCGAGGAGAAATATCATGGCTCGAAACATGAGCAGTTTCTATGAAATCAATCCTGACGTAAGAATAGCAGTCTTTGCTGGAAAGGGAGGGCTAGGCAAGACCACATGCAGTGCTGCATTGTCAATGTGGCTATCAAAGCAGAAGAAGAACGTTCTATGCTTCAGCACCGATCCTCAAGCCTCATTGTCCGACATCTTTGAGAAGGATGTGTTCGGGAAGGGGGCCCAGAAGCTGGCTCAAGACCTATTCGTGATGGAGATTGATGCGGACAAACGCATTGCGGCTTTTCAGGAAGAAATCCGTCAGCAAATCAAGGACATGTATGGTATTAAGGAGATTCCCAAGGAGATTGATGAGTATATCAGCGCGGCCGGTGCCGAGCCCGCCATGCACGAGTCAGCCACGTATGACGCAATGGCAGGTTTACTGGCCTCTGAAGAGTATGATCTCTATGTATTTGATATGCCGCCTTTTGGTCACGGGATTCGAATCGTTTCCATGGCTCGAATTCTGGACATCTGGGTTGAGAAGATGGAAGAAACGCGAAGGAAGGCCCAAGAGTATGGCGATTCCGCATATCAAATGCAACAGAGGACAGCTGGTGCTGGCCAAGATCAGATGCTTGAGGAGCTTCAAGAGATCCGGAAGAAGCTGGGCTTCTTCCAAGATATCCTGACTGACTGCAACCGAACAGCATTCTATATGGTTGTCACACCTGAGAAGATGTCAATCCTGGACACAGAACGTGCACTGGAGATGTTTGAGCAGATGGACATCACGTTGACAGGAATCATCGTCAACCAGGTCTATCCAAAAGATCTACTCGAACGGAATGACTTGAGCCCATTCTTGCGTGAACGTATCGAGATGCAGCAGAAATACATGGTTGAGATTGAAGAGAAGCTGGGTGACCTCGTGTGCGCTGTGATTCCGATGTTTGATCGTGAGCCCAAGGGGCTTGAAATGATC
>CAYFTD010000485.1:0-1594 GCA_964345915.1 uncultured archaeon | reverse complement strand
GGCAAAGACTAAAGCGAATCTGATTGCTGCACCAAACTCGAAGGGAGATCCTAGAGCCGCTTCGATTTGTCCTTCGTCTACTTTTTCAGTTCGTCTGCTTTCTCTAATCATTCTGTATGCGGCACCTAGTACAAGTATCGCCAGAGGAATAACGTAGTACTTGAAGATCTGGAGAGTAGGGTCGAGAATGACCACTATGACTCCATTCCTCAGAATCATTGCTACATTTGCGAGAATTGCAGATAGAGCTATTCTCCCCGGATACTTTCTGTCTGTCTTGACATGGAAGTCGGTTAGACTAGATACTGTCGCTTCGCTGTTAGCAAACCCTCCAAAGAACCCAAAGAAGAAGGGCCCTCTGCTTCCAAACTTCTTGACGAGGATGTAGTTTACGAAGCTGATAGACAGAAGTAGGATTACCAAGAGGTAGATTTGTTGCGCGGGAAGAATGATGGTCCATATCTGAACTGATTCAGGAATGAGTGGCCAAAAGAAGAGGATCAGGACGCCCAGCTCGGCCGCACTAATCATCTCATCTCGGCTGATGACCGCCACGAGCGTTTGAAACTCCTGTTTGAAGCCAAGGACTAGGAATACCAAGAACGCAACCGTCATAGCCAGGACCTGAAGAGGACCCACGAGCTGTCCAGGAGATGGAGGAGCATCGAGGCCCACAAGGACGCCCAATGTGAAAGCTATAGCCAACACAATGGAGGTTGTCATCCCCTTCCTCATTGTCTTGAACATCTTGTAGGTTATCTGGACTCCAATCAGGATTGTAGAGACTGCTATTGCGTACACCATGATTACGATATTGTCTGTAACAGTGTAGGTGTAGGCAGTGGTTGTACCGAAAAGACTCAACAGTCCAAATGATCTCACGCCTGCGGTTGACTCCATTACAATTCGCTTTTGACGCTCTAGGCCGATTAGTGCCCCTACCGCGAATCCAATCAAGAACCTGATAACAATGTCCGGACTGAGGAGAATCTCTTGCATGTTCGGTCACCCCGCTTCGAAGGGGGCCTACTGAGGAGACCTGGTTTCCATTTAAGGCATTGCCTCATTGCACATGAAACTGAAGAGAAAGTAGAAGAAGACGAGGCAAGAACTAGTCGAGCCTCGTGTTCTCAAGCAGTCTAGATAGAGGTACGTCGAAATGCTCTTCTGTGGGCAAAGTTCTGCGTACAGTCAGCGGCAGTACCTGTGCACGCAGCTCTGCCTCAGCGAGTGCGAAGAGCCCAGAGGGAGCAGTCTTTGTAGGTATGAGAACCGGTGCACCCATGGAAATCTGAAGGGCTCGGGCCCCGATGATGCGAGCCTTCTCAAACTTCGTCAACCATTTTGGCCCAACTGGTATTCCCATCTTGACCTTGTCCTGGTCTAATCCAGTCTTGAGACTTGACCTGATTTCTGCCCTGGCGATTTCCTCTGCAGGAGGAAGTTCATGAACGTCTGGTTCAGGTTCTGGAGTCTTCTTTCGCTTGGCTTTCTTGCCTTTGGCAGTCAAGTCAATCTTGCCGGACTCCACATCCTCCTTGAGCTTCGCCGCTGCTTGGATGACTTCGTTGGCCTTGGCAACGCTGAGGCCCGG
>CAYFTD010000484.1:0-4371 GCA_964345915.1 uncultured archaeon | reverse complement strand
TCATATGCATAGATCCCACTCTGCTTGAAGTGGTGAATCCCACGGATGGCCTAAGGAATGATGGCACTCTTGTTCTGAACACTACCTTGAGCCCTGAGGAGATACGGAGCAAATACGGTCTCAAGGGAGGGAAGGTTGCCACAGTCGACGCAACAACAATCGCGTTGGATATCATGGGTAGGCCGTTCTACAACATGCCCACGATGGCGGCCGCTGTAAAGGCCTCGGAAGTGGTCAAGATTGACACTGTGATACGCGAGGTCCAAGAGCGCTACCCGGGGAAGGTAGGTGATCTCAACAAAGCGGCCATGGAGAGAGCAGTTCAGGAGGCGAAGATAGGATGAGTGAGAAGTTCGATGAGATACCGATGGCTGGAAACATTATCGAACCTGGCAATGCAGTGAAGTACAAGACTGGAGGTTGGAGGGCAGAACGACCCGTGCACAATCCCAAGGACTGCCTGTGGATGAAGAATGGCACATGTGGCCGATGTTGGATATTCTGTCCCGATATGGCTGTAAGATTGATCGAAGAAGATGGTTCTCGCTCGTATGAGTACGACTATGACTATTGCAAAGGCTGTGGCATTTGTGCTAACGAGTGCCCGACTGACAGTATCACGATGGAGAGTGAGTGAGATGACAGCAGTTGATAGAGTACCTCAGGAGAAGATCAAAGTAGAGGGTCTAACGGGAGATGCAGCAATTGCTCATGCTCTGAAGCAGTCAGATGTGGACGTTCTTGCGGCGTATCCTATTACGCCACAGACAATCATAGTCGAAGACTTTCAGAGATTCGCAGCAGACGGCGAGGTGCATACCAAGGTCATCCCAGTGGAGTCTGAGCATAGCGCCATGTCGGCTTGCGTAGGCGCTTCTGCGGTGGGAGCTAGGGTTGCCACTGCATCTGCCTCCGCAGGTCTCGCTCTAATGTGGGAGATTCTATACTGTGCGGCCTCAATGAGGATGCCCATTGTCTTCACTGTAGCCAATCGAGCCCTGTCAGCCCCCATCAATATTCATAACGACCACTCAGACGGAATGGGAATGAGAGACAGCGGCTTCATCCAGCTCTACTGTCAGAGCTCTCAGGAGGCATATGACACCACCATAATGGCGTTCAAACTAGCGGAGGACCACGGAGTGCTCCTTCCTGTGATGGTTGGGATTGACGGGTTCATAGTCAGCCACAATGTTGAGAGAGTAGAGATGCTCCCTGATGATGCTGTGCAGAAGTTTCTTGGAGTTAGATTACCTGTTCAGCCTCTTGACCCAAAGAACCCAATCACAATGGGTCCACTGGCACTCACAGACTACTATTTCGAGTTCAAAGAGCAGCAGGACAGAGCCATCAACAAGGTCCCAAAGATCTACAAGAAGGTAGAGGCCGATTTCAAAAAGATGACCGGTCGCTCCTACGGGATGCTTGAGAAGTACAAGACCAAGGACGCAGACATCATCATTCTTGCCATGAGCTCCATGGGAGGAACTGCAAAGGCTGTGGCAGATGTCTTGAGAGAGAAGGGGGAAAAGATAGGCGTGGTGAGACTCAAGATGTTTCGTCCCTTCCCCGCAAAGGAGATAGCAAAGGCGGTCAGTGGTGCCAAGGCCGTTATGATTTTTGAGAAGGCGATGTCATTTGGTGCTGTCACACACCCACTCGCCATGGAGGTCAGAAGCGCTCTCTATGATTTAGAGAAGAAGCCGCTCGTGGCAGACTTCGTTGTCGGCCTGGGAGGACGTGATGTTCCTCCGGAAACGTTTGTTGAAGGAATCGAGAAGACAAGGAAGTACCTAGAGAAAGGAAAAGCTCCTCTCTATGAAACACTGGGGGTGCGCAAGTAATGACAGAACCAGCCGCAGTAAGACTCAAGGATATGCTTCAGAAAGACCAGATACTCTCACCAGGACACAGGATGTGTGCGGGATGCGCTGCACCGACTGTTGTGAAGTTGATGGGCATGGCATTACGAGGACCAACCATAGTATGCGAGGCCACAGGATGTCTTGAGGTTGCCACTACTATCTATCCCTTCACAGCATGGAAGATTCCTTGGATCCACGTTGCATTCGAAAACGCAGCAGCAGTGGCATCTGGCGTCGTTGAGGCAATGACAGTAATGAGAGAGAAGGGACGCTCTGATTATGAGCATGTGGATGTCATTGCTGTTGGCGGCGATGGAGGAACCTTCGATATTGGTTTCGGCGCATTAAGTGGCGCGCTGGAGCGAGGACATGATTTCGTCTACATGGTCTACGACAATGGTGCATATCAGAATACAGGCATTCAGAGATCTGGTGCAACTCTCCCGGGCCAGGAAACCACGACTTCTTGGGCAGGAAGGGTAGAGCCAGGGAAGAGACAACCGAAGAAACCCATAGCCGAGATAGTTGCCGCACACAAGATTCCCTACGTGGCAACTGTCGACCCGTACCACTATCGAGACTTTGTCCGGAAGTTCCGCAAGGCAATAGAGGTTGAAGGTCCAGCATTCATCCACGCCTACTCACCCTGTCCGAGGGGGTGGAGGTCAGACACTTCGAAGAGCATTGAACTCGCCAAGCTTGCTGTGGAGGTGGGCATTCATCCATTGTACGAAGTAATCGATGGAGAGGAGTGGATTTTGTCCAGCCCCAGCAAGAACCTGAAGGAACTCAAGCCTTTGGAGGAGTACTGGGCGTTTCAGGGTCAGTTTAGACACTTGAAGGACTCGAAATGGGACGACTTCAAGAAGGAGATTCAAGAGCAGACAAATCACGACTGGGAGCTTCTGAAGAAACGTTGTGGTGTTGAGTAGATATTCAAAGTCGACACCCTCACGCTCTCCTTCTCTCTTCCATGAATGGGAAACAAGGAACTGATCCAAAAGCTCAGACCAAGTCTCTTGAATCTGAGTCTGGTGTAAAGAAACCTAACAGCCGTGTAATGACAACGCTTCAGGTTCTCCTGAAGAGTTCCGAACACAAGATTCGCATAGGGAGTACTTCCGGTTTCTCGCAATGAATAAATCTGGCCGAACGTATTACTTGGATGTCATTTGAGAGAGAGGAGCTAAGAACGTTGACAATGATGACCGGCGGCGAGGTTCTGACCAAGTGTTTGCTGGAGGAAAAGGTTCGATACGTCTTTGGTGTTCCCGGAGACCAGCTCTACCCATTTCTGGACTCCATTCACACTTCTGACGGGATTGAGTTTGTGACATTTCGACATGAACAAGCGGCTGCGCATGCTGCAGATGCATGGGCAAGGACAACTGGACAACCTGGAATATGCCTAGGCACAGTTGGTCCAGGAGCTGCAGACCTTGTTCCAGGAGTGTACGCCGCTTTTGCAGACAGTATTCCGATGGTTGTCCTTTGTGCTCAGAATCAGTCATGGAGGATACATCCAGATCATGGCAGTTCGCAAGGGTTGGATCAGCTTGACCTCTTCAGACCTATCACTAAGTGGGGAGCAACAGTTTCACACTGGCAAAGGATACCACATTTAGTACATTGGGCATTTCGGGAAACGTTATCTGGACGTCCGGGACCAGTCTTCTTGGACTTTCCTGCTGACGTTCTTTACTTGAAATGTGACGATAGCACTCTTGAGCACGGCATTGTTCCAGCAGAGAAATACAGGATGACACGACGCCCAGCCGGTGATCCATCCCTGATATCCAAAGCCGCAGTTATGCTCCTGAAAGCCCAGTTCCCAATCATTCATGCAGGAGGTGGTGTGCTTGCCTCCGATGCATCTGAGGAATTGATACAGCTTGCAGAACATCTCCAAGCTCCGGTCACAACATCTCTCACGGGGAAAGGTTCTATTCCCGAGGACCATCCTTTGTCACTTGTACCTGCCAGTTTTGGGGCCATAGGGGCCCAGTGTCAGGACGACTTGGTTCTGCTGGTGGGAGGAAGACTTGGAGACCTAGATTTCTGGGGCAGGTCTCCCGGATGGGGAGAATGTGAGGAACAGCAGTTGATACAGATAGACATTGCACCCGAGATGATTGCACATAATCGCATTGTTGATCTGGCCATAGTCGGCGATGCAAAAAGCACACTAGCCGGACTTTACACCGCCGTAAAGAAGAAGCCAAAGGCAAAACCACGGCCTGAGACGGATGACTGCCGTGAGGCGCAGAACAACTGGCTAGCTGACTTCATCGAACAGGGCAAGTCAGACAAAGTTCCAATCCACCCTTTGAGAATGGTGAAGGAAATTCGTGACTTCTTTCCTCGAAATGCAATCTCCATTGCAGACGGAGGAAACATCGTAGTCTGGTCAATCTACTTGAACAGAATCTACGAGCCGAGGACATTCCTCTGGCCTTCGGACTCAGGCCACCTAGGAGTGGGAACTGGCTATGCAATAGGATCGAAG
>CAYFTD010000483.1:0-12560 GCA_964345915.1 uncultured archaeon | reverse complement strand
TGTTGAATCTCCTGAATCGATCGTCCCTTTTCATGCAGCTCTCTGGCCTTGTTCTGGAGGTCCTTTAGGTAGTCAAAACGTATCTGAATGTGCTCATGGGGACTTTCGACTGGTCCTCTGTGGCTGTCGAAGAGAACAGTCAGGTCAAGTTCCTGTATCTTCTCCAGTGTGGCAATAGTCTGAGGAAGGTTCTCATCACTCATCGCCATGCGCATTCTGGAAGGCAAGGGGACGGCATCCGCTGAAAAGAGCCACCCATTCTCTGGTTCGTAGAATCCAACCATGTCCTTGTTATGGCCGGGGAGAGGCATGACTTCAAAGTTCAAATCGCCCACACTGAATCTGTCTGGCATTGGCAGTACCTTCTCAATTGGCTCAGGTTGACCCCAGACCATCACAAAGAAGTCTGTAAGTTCCTCGGGCTCTCTCAGCGCTTTGGCCACTGGAAGGGTAGCATAGATTTCAGCACTATTCACAAGGGCCGAACAGCAACCCAAGTGGTCTTCATGCGCATGAGAAATGTAGACTTTCTTGATTTGGTGATTGGATGCAAACTCCTTGAATTCCTCGATTGCATTTGGACATCCTGCATCGAAGAGTGTGTCCCCAATGAGGAAAGCGTATGCCCACATGAGGACATCTCCATCAATCTCAGAGGCAGTCTTGATGCAAGTCACAGTGTCATCATATGGCACAATCTCAATCATGAATCTGTCACCGTCAATCTACAAGAAGTATAATTCGGTTCTGGCCGGAGTGATTCAACACGCCATAAGAGATGCAAAGAGAATCACAGCTTGATAGTCATAGTCTGAAATTTGGGAGCTTCATTCATGGTATTGATAATCCAATCTAGCAGAAGTTCAGATTTATGCTTGTTTGATGTTCTCAGACTCTACTTCACGCCTCCAAGGAATCCGTTCGCCCAAGAGGGCTCGAAGCTTCCACCGAACCGTTTTCGGCTCCTGAACGATTGTGGTACGCAGGGAATCGAGCTTCTTCCTCACGCTGACATCATCATCTCTGGGAAGTGAATAGTGTGGAAGGAAATCAAGAGTCCTTTCTATAGATGTTAGGACGTCTTTGTAAAGACCCCATTCTTTGGCGCACAGATTTGCGATATACGTTTGATTCACTGTGGCCGGGCTGTCCATGTTTCCCAGATCCAAATCCTTGATCATAGTAACGATGTCTCGGAAGTCTTTCTCGTTAAGTTTCGAAATCGTCAGCTTTGCCAACAGAAGATCACTCACAGAGAGCGTCAACTTCTCAATCTGAAGACGACTCCTTAGGTCTATATTGTGTTCGATGTTCATTTGGTCCAGAAAGACGTCTATGTGTTCCTCTGAGCCTGGCTTCTCAAAGAGGAGACGCGTACCTCCTGTATTGAGGGTCATCTTCTTGTTTTCAACATAGCCGAGTTCCTCCATGAGTTGTACAATCCCCGGGTATTGCCCACTCAGCCCGACAAGATCGAGATCGCCATGGGATCGGTCGCAAAAGTCATGCTCTTCACAATGAAGATGTATTGCGTGTCCACCGACGAGCCTGAGTACAACTCCACTGCTTTCTGCTTCTCGGACAACTCTCAGGGATTCGTTGCTGGCCTGACTAATATGATTCTCAAGCTCGTTTCTGTCTTCCATCCTTTAACCTCGAATACAATGTTCCCAAGTACTTCGTGACTCTGAATATAAAGCCAGAGATACGGCCGAAGAGAAGTCTTCTAAGCTCAACGGACTCAACCGGCCTGATTGACAAGGAGTGGAGGTGCGAACCTCCTCAACCTACGAAGACCGAGAACCTTCTCCCTTCTTCCCATCTTTGCATCATTCAAAGCTGTTTCCATGAACGAGATTGCTTCATCGTACGCTTTGCGATCAATGGGGAAGGGAACACCGTCCTTACCGCCGACAGCGAAAGTCATTCGAACGGGATCCGCCCACGAGGGCTCAGAGCCATAGATCATCTCTGCAATCAGTGATAGTCCTCTTACAGTTGCTGGACCCATTCCGTCTATGAAGAGGAACTCTTCGTAACCTGTTGGTTGAACATCATATGCTTTCCTGACCGCATTCCAGTCCATTCTTCGAGGAATGACCTTGTACGAGGGTAGCTCTATGACATGCCCATTGTTCTCAATCCAAGTGATGAGGTTGCTTTCACCGTAGGCCCGTATGTCTTCGAACAGTCTTCTCACACGACGTGGTTCTTCTCTGATGATATCCAGTGTGGTCCTTCTGCAACCATCTGATTTCTTGGCCGTCAGATCCAGGGTGGTTCTCTTGACAAGTCCTGATATCACACCAGTGTGGGGCTCTTCTATGAAACTCTCGACTTCTC
This sequence comes from uncultured archaeon, assembly GCA_964345915.1. Lineage (GTDB taxonomy): Archaea > Asgardarchaeota > Thorarchaeia > Thorarchaeales > Thorarchaeaceae > SMTZ1-83. The sequence goes on along the minus strand of CAYFTD010000483.1, from coordinate 10,217 downwards.
TCGATGTCCAGTGATACCGTCGAGCGTCGTTTGACCTGTTGTCCATCCCTTGCTGCACAACTGTCCAGTTCTCCTCGCTGTCCACAAAGAAGACGTGCTGATAAAGCTGGTATCCGTCCTGTACCGCAGCATTGTCCACCTTCGCTACTGCCTTGCTTATCTCCCCCAGCCCGAACCCGTCAAGACCGAAGTCCTCCAGAGCTCGAAGCTGCTCCGGCACCCTACGGGAGGCCAGCCCCTTGCCCCCGACGCCGACCATATTGTGTTTCTCCCAGTTCAACACCGACTTCAGCACACCGCATGTGACGGTTGTCGATCCTGAGCTGTCCCAATCGTAGCCAAGTACATTCGATAGCGCTTGGAAGTACACAGGATCAGAGAGTCGCTGTAGGAGTTCTTGAGTTCCATGCTCGTTTGTAATGAACTCGCAGATTGCACTGGCCATTGGCATCATTCGTTTCACTAGCCAATGGGGTGCCTTCCCCGGATGGAGCTTAAGGTCAGCGACACCTGCTCTCTTCAAACCAGACTCTCCAATAGTCTCTCCAGTCCAAGACAAATAAGCACAACAGGAATCCGAAACTAATACTGGAAATCTGGCGCCATTAGCTGCTACACCAGAGATGCACGAATCGCTTCAAGTCGTTTGATGTTCTCATCGCCTGCCTGCCTGACGTTGTCACAGATGAAATCTTCACAGTGCGCGCATGTTTCGACTCCGCGCTGAATCCCACAGGCTCGCATCGGGCATTCTCCGCACCACTCGAAATGAGGTCCTTCTGCCGATTTACATCCAAGACAGTTGATGTCTGCAGGAACAACCGAATACTCGGGAGTACTCCAATTCTGAGCAGCTTCTGCACGAAGTTGTTCGTCGTCGGTAACGTATGCCTTGTAAGCCAAGCAAGCAGCACAGTCCAGACCGCAGTACGCAAGAATCTTCTCTGTCATTGCAAATTCCTGTCAGGTGGTCTTGCTTAATAGACAAACAGATGACTGAAAGTACTCCTCTAGAGCTTCTTACTCCCCTCTCTGAATGCGAGTTTTGTCATCTTCGTTCTGTTCTTTTCTAAGTAACGTCTTACCATCACAGGCTCTCGCTTGCTCAATTCTCTCACAACCCAACCGACGGCCTTACCCACGAAGAACTCTTTGTCAGCGAGATGGGGTTCCATTGCAGCAAGCACCTTGGCAGCATAGTCCTTTCGATAGAAGCTCTTCTTTGATAGGTGGAGGTATGGTAACACTGTGGAACGACGTCTCCAGAAGTTTTCACTCTGACGCCAACTAGCAATTGTCTTCTCGACTGACCAGTCTCGAATAAGGAGCGTCCCAAGACATACAATGCAGAGAGGATCGCAAAGGGACCATGTGTCTATGTCGTCAATCATATCTGAGATCATGTTGAGGGCCGTCTGTACATCCCCCTTGGCAGAGTACTTCTCCATGATCTCAATTGCTGCAAGTCTGAAGTCGAAGGTACTCTCTCTCCATAGCAAGTCCATTACCTCAGGCAGATCCTCAATCGGGAGTGACCGGATGTGCGTGCGTGCAGTCTTTCGAATCTGGGGGATTTGAATCCCGAGAAAACGAAGACGTGAGGTCTTCATGTACTTGGCAACGTGCTTTGCTTTGGTGGGATTCGCCTGTTCTTTCAGGTCTTGCATCAAGTCTCTGACTACGTTCTGGTTCATATACTCCACTCTGGGACTACCTATTGAGTGCTAACTTAGTCTTGAGCTGGACTGTGCATAGCGGACAATCCTTTTATTCTGTTGCAGTGATATGAGAATGCTGGTCCATGAGCCAGTAGAATTCTCCGAGAACGCTGAGTTGGTAATGCATGTGTGAGAATGCAGACTGGGATTCTGCAGTAGAGTACAGAAGCTTCCTGAAGAAGGCCAGAGAGAATGTTGAGCTGATGAAGGCGAGATTCAATGACCTCATGCTCAACGAATCTGAGCAAGAGATTCTGAGCAGTATTCAGAATGAGATCAGGATACTGGTCATCGGTACAGACCGTTGCAACGATACTGCTGGAAACATTCCAGTACTTGCACGAATGGCTTCCCTCACTCCAAAGGTCAATCTGAGAGTCCTTGACAGTGACAAGAATACGAATCTGCATCAACAGTTCAAGGTGAATGGCAAGCGAAAGACTCCTGTGGTCCTTTTCCTCAGCGAACAGAATGATGAGCTGTGCAGGTGGGTTGAGCGGCCTAACGCTGCATACAAGGTCGTGAACGAAGCGGGTACGCCGTCAGTCGACAAGCGTAGGGCTTCTCTGAAGAAGCTATACAGTGACCCAGAGATCCTGCGTCAGAGTCTCGGTGAGTTCATGAATCTGCTTGTAAGATCCGATTTGGTCCTAGGACGTAGTTGACAAGAAACTAAGATAGGGTTCTGAGGACACTTTATTTGCTGCTCCTGGTTATTGATGTGTGGAGTTAGAGAGACAGATAGGTGCGAATCTTGTGGCGTTAGGTCTGCAACTGCTACAGTATCCGTTCTCAGCTGAGGCAAGGACAGCGACGCAGAAGATTGCTCGGGACGTTCGAACCCTCATCCAGATTCTAGAAGATCCTGAAAATGGATATGTCGTGCAGGAAGCCGAAAAGCGTGTTTATGCAGCGCTAATGCAATCAGAGATTGAGATTCCCGGCATTGACACAGAAGAAGCTGTATTAGTCTACCCGACAGCGCGACTCATTGTGGAGAAGATTGGGCATCCAAGATTGAAGGAGTATCAGGCTGAGGCAGAATCCAAGGCTGTGAACAGACATCTGTCTAGGGAGAAGGACCGCAATGTGACTGAAATGTGTAAGTCCTCTTTAGGTTGGACGATAGAATCGACTGGGTCTGAAACCCAACGTTCTAAACTCCCTCTGATGCTAAGAAGTTTCAATTTCCGAATCAGGTTTGAGGACTTTCTTGAAGTCGCACCCACCTTTCACAGTGAAAAGTGGAAGCTCATCAATCGTCACCTTGACTCGGGTTGGGTGCCAATACGTAAGTCAGAGCTTCATCGCTTGATATCAGGGAAATTCAAACAGCTGATTCTTCGAAGCACAATGGATGTGCCCACGCTTCCAATGCGTTTGACAGAGGCTGTACAGAGAATAGAATCTGAGATGACAACGAGGATCAAAGACAGGAAGCCAGTGAAGATAACTGCAGATGTAAGCACAGCATTTCCTCCATGCATTTCTCAATTACATCAAGACTCCATCCAGGGAAAGAACCTCTCTCATGAGGCACGCTTCGCACTTGCCGCGTTCCTCCTGAAGATCGGAATGACAGAAGATGAGGTCATGGGCGTATTCAAAGCAGCACCTGACTTCGTGAGAAACCTAGCCGAGTATCAGGTACGTCACATCTCCTCAAAGTCAGCTGGAGAGGGCTATACACCCCCGGGTTGCAAGAAGATGCAGGGCAATAGCCTCTGCCCAGTATATTTGGGAACAGTATTCGATTCTCTTTGCGAGTACGTTCTCCATCCACTTGCTTTCTATGAAACCCGACTCTGGGAGATATCCAAAGGGATTGAAGATCATGGCTGGTACGCCAGAAAGAAGAGGAAGCGTCAGAGCTTCTAAACTGACCAACTCTTGGGTTTCTTTCCCTTTGTACGAGTGAAGTAGTATAGGTACTCTTGAGCATAGCCAGCGTACTTACCAAAGTAGGTTCTGGCCGCTTCAGACTTCTTTGCATATGACTTTCCAGTCGCGGTGAATATACCGTAGTGTTCTTGGATGACACGTTCAATCCATACGTCAATCGGGAAAGCCTCTAGGAAACCTAGTGAGAAAAGACAGACACAATCTGCCACTTTGTCACCAACCCCATGGAGCGATTTCAGCGTCTTGTGAGCATCCTCGTAACCTAGCTTCACCAGGCGGTCTGGGACGAAATCTCCCTCTAGGATTGCTTCTGTTGAACGAAGAACAAAGCTCACCCGCCAATCCAGGCCCAGGGCTTGCAGCTGCTCCTCTGTTGCTCTAGATAGCTCTTCTGGAGAAGGAAAGCCATGATAGGTGAGGTTTCGAAAGGTGTAGACAGGTCCGAACTCTCTTCTGATTGACTGAGTTATTCTTCTGATATTCGGGATGTTGTTTCGGATCGAACACAGAAATGAGATCAAACACGGAAAAAAGTCGTCAGATATGACGCGAAGGCCTGGTGCGAACTGTATGCTTTCTCTTACGATTCCATCTCGCATTATCTGCTTCTGAATCTCTGGAAGTGGGTCTCTAAGCCGGAACATTTTCTCCAAGTTCACATCGTGGTCTGAGGTTTCGTAATATAGCGTGTTTCCTCTTTGCTCCACGTAAACGACCTGTCCGATGTCTGCATTGACATATCCCTGGCCCTCTCTAGTCCAACAGAACGTCTGACCACATTCCAGAGTGTCGACAAGGTCGAACTGCCCTGAATCCAGCTCTCTCATTAGAGTCGCTCGAGGTCAAGCATCAAGAAGAGTATTGTGATAGAGTACTTGGGACTAGAGATCTAGGTCCGATACATCCAGAGCCTCCCTTTCGACAGTTTCGATTAGGTTCTCAATGTCACTAGAGGCAATCACTGGAACATCAACCTTGGTTGTGATTTCTCGGGACGCATTCCAAATGACGATGGCCACCGTTCCTTCAGGAAAGTCGTCGGCAGTAGTCCTTTCTCCGATGCACCAGAAGCGTGGAATGGCTATCGCTTTCATTCCCTCAATTAGAAGGAAGTCCGAGTCAACGTGTTTGAGGATTCCTTTCAAGTCGGTTCTTTCCTTGAACCTAATTGTGGTCGATTCTGGGCCTTGGAGGATAGTCGTTTCAGCTCCAGATTTGAGGTGTTTCCACGTGTCAGACTTCTTTGGTGGCATGACATCCTCCATGCTACTCTTCACTGTCGATACAGAGGCACCTCTAGCTACAAGTCCTTCTATGAGAGTTTCGATTAGTGACGTCTTGCCTGTGCCGGAATATCCTGAAACTGCAAAGACTCGCAATGGCTATCGACATCCTGAGGAGCATGAAGGCATATTGTGTTTTCGCTAGCCACTTGACACCTCTGCTAGGCTGCGGGCTCTGGAGAGTCCTTTCTCTTGAACAAGGCTGTTAGTTCCTCTATACATCGCCAATTGCCCATCGCCTTCCTGATCTCCCGCCGTATCCTTCTGAGCACCTTAACACTCCGGATGTCTAGTTCTCGTGCAACGAGATTGTAGATCTCATTTCCCTTCTGGTCAAAATCGGTTAGTATGAGCACTTGTCCATTTTCACCTGCTTGAGAAGCCAGCTTGTCCAAAAACCGCGGCCTGGGAACACCACTCTGGGTCTTTACAATGGGGGCCTCTAGACCTAGACTCCTGAGTACAGATTCGTCACGCTTTCCCTCCACTACCACCAGAAGGCCCTCATAGTCATTATCTAGACTCTGGATAATCTCAATCAGAGCCTTCTCATTATCCCTGAGTCTTCTACTGCCAGCACGCTGCTTGTCCCTCGCCCTATAGATTGCGACCTTGTCGCGCAGTGTTCTGTCATTTTCTCGGCCCAAACTGAAATCACCTAGTGGTTCTGTTTTTGATGAGGGCTCAGGGGTTGATGGCTATCTTCATACTCTCGCCGGCACCCATCACCTCAAGAGCGTCAACAATCTTCTCCAGAGGCATCTCGTGAGAAACAAGTAAATCAGTATCCACGTCGCCAGCAATAATCAAGTCAAGAGCCTGTTCAACATGCCTAGGCGCAAGATGAAAGACGCCCTTTATAGTGAGCTGACCATAATGAAATCTAACAGTGTCAAGCTCAAACTTCGTACCTGATGCTGCTCCACCGAATAGAACTGTCATCCCTGCCTCACGCGTCATGTCTACGGCCTGTTCCCATGTCGCGGGGAGCCCAACAGCTTCAATCACAACATCTGCACCGTATCCAGAAGTCTCCTCCTTTACTCGTTGGATTGGGTCCTCCTTTCCTGGATCAATCACGACGTCTGCCCCAGCTCGCTTCGCTGTGGTCCGTCGTAGTTTGACCAAGTCTGATGCAATCACCACTGATGCACCCCTCTTCTTGGCAAGCATTATCATCATCTGACCAATAGGGCCCGCTCCGATGACGGCCACTGTGTCGCCTAACTGAATGTCCGCTTCTTCAATACCATGCACGACACAGCCCAAGGGTTCAGTCAGAGCTGCATCACGGAATGACAACGAATCAGGTATTCGATGAGTATTCCATCTAACAACTGGCTCCGGCACGCGAACATATTCTGCGAAGGCCCCGTTTACGAATGATGATTTGAGCTCATCACAGAGATTGGGACTACCCCGCTTGCAGAAGAAGCAGGAACCGCATGGTGCTGAGTTGGTGGCTACGACTCGCATGTCGGGTTCAAAGCCTTTTACGCCTTTTCCAATCTCCTCGATTGTTCCCGCGTATTCATGTCCAAAGAGTGCAGGTGTGTGTCTGAGCAAGATGGGGTGGCCCCTCTTGAACGTCTTCACGTCGGTCCCACAAGTCAGAGCGGTGCCCACTTTGATCAACAGCTCACCGGGTCCAATCTTCGGGACATCGGTTTCTTCATATCTTACATCACCGATGCCATGGAACATTGCAGCATTCATTCGTCGGGCCATAGGTCCAGACTCCGCGGTGTCAATAGCTGGTCGGTTTAAATGACTTGCTGACTGGCAGCGATTCGCACAAAACGCTTCGTCTAAGAATGGTCTGTGACCGGAATCCTTAACCATCTGGCCACGTGGCCCGACGACGGAGAGTAGAAGAATGAAGCCGAAGCCAAAATACCCGGAATCAGTTGAGTACCATGCGAAGAGCTCCTGGGATGGGGAAACCGGATGTACGAGCTACGTTACAGACAATGTGAAGGTCATCATAGATACTCCCACTACTTTCGGTGGGAGGGGCAAGGGCATTTGTCCCGATGAGTTGTTTGTGTCCGCACTTCTTGGATGCCTAAACAACACGTTCCTAGATTTCCAACGACGATTCGAGATGAAGCTGCTCTCACTTGATTTGGAGGGTCAAGCGACTGCTGAGTTTGATGGGTCCGGGTACAAGATAGTTGGAGTGAAGGTCGCAGGGAATATTGTCGTATCTCAGGGTGAGCAGAGTGTTGGAGAGCGATGCTCAGAACTGATGAAGGAGTATTGCCACCTGAGTCGTTCAATCGCTGATTGCATCCCCATTGAGTATGACATCTCTGTTGAAGAAGCATCATGACAAAGTAGATCTTATGATTCTCGAGTACCCATCAGTTTCTCTATTCTGGCCATGTATCTCTGCATGTTTTCCCACTGACCACCCTGAAAGAAGACGCTTTGACAGTCATTGCAGAGCCAGAACTTCTCGTAATGGTTGTATGTGTCGTCGAAGACCAGATCTTTCACTCTTTCTTTCTCACTTGCACCGATCTCTGTCAGTTCTCCATTGCACTTTGAACATCTCGACTTCGAAGGATCAATTCGTGGGGAGATTCCGAACTCTTGGAAGACTCTGGTGACTCTCTCATCTACGCTTCCCCTAAGTAACATTGAATCAATACCTCTATCTCCAGCTCTCTGGTTTAAGCTTGCATCCGCCGTAAGCAAGTAGCGACCTTCTTCCTCAGCAATCGCCAGGAGGGCATCATCATGAATTTCCGTAGAGTAGAGAGTGTCATAACCGACCAATCTTAGCCAGAGTGAGAGCTTCCCCAACATGGCGTCGACAACGAATCTGATCATTCCTTCTCACCAAAGAATAGGCGCGCAGCATTCTTCCACATCACTGCATCAATTTCATCCTTGGTGACCTGCGGGTACCCGGCATCAAGGAGTGACTGAGGGAGTTCTAGTTTGCGAAAGAAATCTGTCCACTTCTCTATTGGCATGAAATGCTCGAAGAGCGGGAAGTCGCTTCCCCATAGCACGCGCTTCGGAAACACTTTCATTAGTTTCGCATCCCCAATCATCCTGTACACCTTGACTGGTACTCTTGATGCGAATGCCTGCCAACTCGAAACATCGATTGAAACGTTTGGATTCTTTGCGGCCACTGCTATAGCTTCATCAGCCCAGGGCACTCCAGCATGTGCGATTATGATCTTGAGACTTGGAAAGTCAGCCGCAACCTTGTCTATGTAGACTGGTTGGGCGTATTTCATGTGCTTGAACCTAGATGTGAACCCCGAATGTATTGTCACAGGGATTCCCAGTTTCGTGCACAACTCGTAGTATGGGTAGAACTCCAATTCATCAGGGTAGAACCCATTTGGAGGATACATCTTCCATCCACAACAGCCCTTCTCCTTCACTGCCCTCTCCAGTTCTGCCAGACCCTCATCACCTCGTCGAGGGTCCAGTCCAACAAAAGTCACGATATTGTCATCGTCACTCACTTCGTCTGCGTGCCAGTCAGTCTTCTCTTTAAGTTTCAAGGGCATATCTTGATTGAAACCACTGTCGATAGGCAGCACTATGGCTCTCTCTATGCGAGCCTTTTGCATTGCCGTCCTCAGGCTCTCAATGGGAGAATCGAGCTGTGGCTTAATCCCCTCTCTCTCGGCTGCTATCCGCCGCGCTTCAAGATCCTTTTCGCCGATTATTTCTCTAGTCCATGTATGCACATGGGAATCTATGATTCGCAACAAGGCATCACTCAGACGCAACTGAGGGTCGGTGTAAGATTAGCCTTCCGAAAGGATGCCCTTTGCCGCATTCCTCAATCTCTCGATTACTTCCACTGACACGGTGTTGGTTCCAAGATCGGCCATGACCACACTAGTACCGTGATAGTCGCTTCCTCCTGTTTCGATTAGTCCAAGCCCATGTGCCGCAGCTTTCACGTCTTTGGAATCTCCAACGGTGCCGACTGGGCCATAGTCATACTCCACCTCGACACCTACAACACCCCACCGTTTGAGCAACTTGAGAAAAGCTCGAAGATTGGCGACTCCAATCGTTAGAGGATGAGCCACAACCGGAACTGCCCCTATGGATCTAAGAAAAGCAATCACCTCGCTTGCTGATGGAACTTCCTTCTTTACGTAGGCCGGCTTACCTTCTCCAAGATAGACCTCGAAAGCTTCAGTTGTACTGTTGACTATCCCTCTTTCGACGAGGACTCTTGCAAGATGAGGACGTGCAGGACTCTCAACTCCCTGGAGGACCTCATCTAATTCACTCTGTGTGATACCAATACCGAGGTCTCTGAGTCTTTCGACCATCTTTGAGAATTTGGTTTCTCTTCGAGTCCTAAGGTTCTCGAGTCTATCATTCAGCTCATCCGAGTCTAGAGGAACGAAGTATCCCAAGATGTGGACCTCCTTCCCGTTGTAGTTTGCACTCATTTCTAGACCCGGTACTCTCTGCAGCTCTGGCGAAGCATCTGCGTCCATGAACTCTCTCAGACCTTTCACAGTATCGTGGTCAGTGAGAGCGATTCCTCCGAGTTGCAGCTCGTCCGCCATTCTGAGAAGTTCGGTCGGCGTATCACTTCCGTCTGAGAGTATCGAATGTGTGTGCAGGTCAGCACGGCTTCTCACCACTAGCGGCCTCCTGTCTCAGTGTTTCTACAAGAGTTCTCAATCTTTTGCTTGCCTTCCTTATTTCGTTTCGAGTCACCGTTTCAGCCGCAGGACAGTCACTATCAGCGGTACATTTGCGGCTACGAGCATTGTAAATGATGGGGTACCACCGGCAGCCTTCAGGTCGTGCGTCATAGATTTGGCAGGTCTTCCTGTTTCGGTCATAGAAGTAGCAATAGCCGTCAACATTCTTCAGTTCGCAGAAACCTGCTGTGACACGTACCAAGTAGTCCTTCGCTGAATGACCGAGGAGGCTGATTCTCTTTACATCATCTCTCGTCACTGTCATCTCAGTTTCTGTGCAACATACTCTTACTTCGGCGCAGAATCGAGCGCAGTCAATTGACATCAATGTACGCAGGTCTCCGTCACTAGGGGCAACTTTGCTTCGTATCTATACTCGGTTCTATCGTCATTTGATGGTTGTTGAATCCGATAGTGTTGACATGCACAAGAGTGGTCAGACTGCGGTTTATAGGTTCGTCACGCTGATGAGGCGCTCGCCATCCCTACTTCATCATCATCCCTGTAAGAATGGCCCAAGAATGTCATATCAATGCTATCATGCATCTCTACGCGTGATTCTGCGAACCCTAGAAACCCTCTCAGACATGTCACTTGGAGAACTCTTTGACTTG
>CAYFTD010000482.1:0-1636 GCA_964345915.1 uncultured archaeon | reverse complement strand
GAGTTCGACCCCGAAGCCCATGATGACTGGCGATGGACTTCTATGATAATGCAACCTGATCAGGTGACTCTTGACTTCTTGTCTGACACAATTGAGGTTGTTAGAGAGAAGAAAGACCTTGCAGCCCTATCAAAGCTCAGACTCGAATCATACCATGAGGGGCTGTCAGTCCAAATCATGCACATAGGTCCATACTCGGAGGAGGCTCCCACAATAGAGAGGCTGCACAATTTCGCGGAGGAGGAAGGCTACAAGCTGCGGGGAAAGCACCATGAGATCTACCTTGGAGACCCCAGGAGAACTGCTCCGGAGAAACTCAAGACTGTCATTCGGCAACCAGTAGAGTAGGCTTCTTTCAGTCTTTATATGGAGGTTTGGACATTCTGTTCTGTACTTAGTACAATAGGAGAGGACTGGAATGGTAAAGTATGATCTCACTGACAGAGTCGTCATAATTACTGGCGGCTCAGCAGGACTTGGAGAGCAATTCGCTTATGGATTTGCGGAGTCTGGTGCGCATGTCGTCTTGGCAGCACGGAGGAAGGAGCTGTTGGACAAGATTGCCAAGAAGGTGTCCGAGGAATACGGTGTAAGAGCTCTCGCGTTCAAGGCGGACGTTTCCAAGGAGAAAGAAGTAATCGACATGGTCGATTTCACAGTGGAGAAATTGGGTACGGTTGATGTCTTAATCAACAACGCAGGAATGTACGTCTTCAAGCCACTCCTTGAGCAGACAATTGAAGACTGGAACAAGGTGATGGACGTGAACCTCACATCTGCTTTCGTTGCTTCGAGGGAGGTTGCAAAGATAATGATACCAAAGAAGCACGGGAGCATAATCAACATCTCGTCCACTTTTGGATTCGGCGCCACAAGATTCACCGAAGTAAGCTACTATACATCAAAGGCTGGCATGAATCTCCTGACCAAGGCTCTTGCAATTGAACTTGGAGAGCACAACATCAGAGTCAATGGTATAGCACCCGGATTCTTCCCCACCGCAATGTCCATTGAGGCAATGACGGACAAGAAGATAAGCAAGGTGATCAAGGATCGGACTGCACTCCCCATGTTCGCTGAGAATGAATGGATCAGGGGCGCTGCATGCTTCTTGGCAAGCGATGATGCGAAGTATATCACTGGGCATACACTGGCAGTAGACGGTGGCTGGATGGCGTTCTAAACTGATTTGTCATGTTGACAATAATCTTTGATGACGATTAGAAACAATTGTAATGTCAATGGCAGACGACTACTTGGCATTCCCAATATCCTTGAATATCTGTTCCGTTGTTATGGCCGCACTCATGATCACGCTCGGCACACCTGCCCCAGGATGCGTTCCTGCCCCAACCAAGTATAAGCCCTTTACATCGCGCGACCTGTTGTGAGGACGGAAGTAGCCAGATTGCGTAAGAAGAGGCTGAAGTTGGAAGCCGGCACCCTTGTATGAATCAAACTCACGCTTGTAGTCGGCAGGAGTGAACACACACGAAACTGCCAGGTTGTCTACTAGCCCAGGAAGGATATCTCTATCCAGAGTCGACAGGATGTGTTCGCGGAACTCCTCCTTCTTATCCTCCCATTCGGTCTCGGAATCCAAGTTTGAAACCGGAGTACAGGCATACATTGCTTC
>CAYFTD010000481.1:0-10037 GCA_964345915.1 uncultured archaeon | reverse complement strand
CCTTCTCGAGATTCGAGATGTGTTCGCGGATCTTGTCCATCCCGTGGCTTTCTGCAGTTTCGAACGGACCAGCAGGCCAAGCGGCGCCAAGCTTCATGGCCATGTTAATGTCTTCTTTGTTGGCAATTCCATCATCGACTAGAATCATGGCCTCGCGAACTCCTGCAATCAGGATTCTGTCTGCAATCCAGTTCGGATCAGCACCCTTTGGTTCCTCAGGTTCTGAAGGCTCGGCCCCATAGTCATAGAAGCCCTTCTTTGATTTCATCCCAATGGCTCCAGAATCAACGAGATTCTTCAGCGTTTCAGGAGGTTTGAAGCAGTCACCAATCTCTCTGTGAAGAGTAGACATGGCGTTGAAGGCTATGTCAAGGCCCACAAAGTCGCCCAAAGCGAATGGCCCCATAGCGGCCTTCCCAACACTCACCATTGCGTTGTCGATCTCCTCTTTGGTGGCCTCTCCTCGCTCGTAAATTAGGAGCGCCTCTCGCATGCCTGGCATGAGAAGACGATTGACAATGAAGCCGGGACTGTTCTTGGCCAAAACCGTCTTCTTGCCCTGTTTCTCGCCGACTGCCTTGGCAACTCCAATCGTATCTTCGCTGGTCTTCTCGCCGACAACAATCTCGAGGAGCTTCATAGCGGGAACTGGAGAGAAGTAGTGCATACCGATGAACTTGTCAGGCCTGTTGGTAGCTGTTGCAAGCTCATCAATGCTCAGTGATGAAGTGTTCGAAGCTAGAATTGCGTGCGCCGGTGCGGCAGCATCAATCTTGGCGAACACCTCCTTCTTGACCTCCATGTTCTCGAATATGGCCTCAATCACAAGATCGGCGTCCTTGACCGCGTCCTCAGTATCAACAGTGCCCCTGACCCTACCCATCAGGCCTTCTGCTTCTGTGATAGACATCTTCCCCTTGTCGATGCCAGTCATTACATCATTCCTGATGCTCTCAAGACCCTTGTCCACTAACTCTTGATTGATGTCTACCATGGTCACCTCGTATCCATTCCATGCAGAAACGTAGGCAATGCCCGATCCCATCAAACCTGATCCTATGACTGCGACCTTCTTGATTTCCATTTCAGACCCTCCTACATCGCACCCATCAGCGCTGCGAGAATGAGGTTCGCGAGAGGATCGCTCTCGTGGGCGTTACCAATGACCTCAAGACGTCCGTCTTTTATCGTGTCCTTGAAGGGCACCTCTCCAGTGAAGATTCCCAGAAGCGTTTCAGAGCTGGCCTTGTAGATACAGTCCGGACTTGGGTAGATACCATCATGAATCGTCATGTCGTCCTTCGTGATCACCATGTATTGGGGACCTGCCTCTGTATAGACCTGTAGAATCTTACCGTCATAGGGTCCGACCCAGTCATCGAGCATCTTCTTGAGGTCGTCCTTCTCTTTCACCTTAGCTATCAGGAACTTGAAGAACTCATCAAGTTGTGAAGACATTCGTAATCACTCCTCCTTCGCCATCCAGTCATCGATGGCCTCTTGCATTGCTGATTCGATGGAAACTGTCCAGATATTGCCCTTCTTCTCTTTGACCTTTGCAAGAAAATCGTCATATCTGTTTCCGTCCATCAGGACAACAATCCGACCTTTTCGGTCATCAATGAACGCCTGATGATACATCTTCTTGGACGTCCAGTACTCATGTTCGATGTCGCCTTCTTTCAGTCGCGGGTAAAAGGGCCATTCACCCGTTGGGTGCTTTCTGAATTTCGCCAATTAGCTCAACCTCCATTTCTTGACGATGTCCCCCGTAGCCTCGAAGAAGCCTGGTCTGAACGGCCATTGACATACATAACGGAATCCTTTGACTCCATCTTTCTCTCCGCCCGACCATCGTCCGGTGTAGACTCTTGCACCCGTGTTGTGCACAAATTGCATGATTACACACTCGACAAAACCTTCAGGCTTTAGGTTCGCTTCGTCAGCCAATTCCTTGATCTTCTCAAGAGTTTCTTTGTTGAAGTCTACTTCCAAAACCATCACCCCTTCCTGAAAGCCAAGCGCTTGTATGGCTTCCCCCAACGTTCCTCGTACATTAGACCCTCCAAAGGAGGTCTGCTAGGTCCAAGAGCACGTGGCGAGATTCTCTTTCCGATGCAGAACGCGGTCAGGGGCGTCCATGTTGGTGGAATTCCCAATCTGTCACGTATCAACATTGCATGTCGCGGGTCCGAACAGACTAGCGCCTCGTAGCCGCAGCCATATCCTAGTTCCGTGGCGACGAGCCACATGTTCTGAATGGCCATCCCGGCAACGACTGACCCGAACAGTTCGTTCGGATACTGGTAACCAGCATCGTGCCACATTTCGCTTGCACACACGATAATCACGGCATCACTCTTTTCGGGGTATCGGAATAGCTCTCCATCTCTCAGCCTAGCGTACACTGCAGCTCGATATGGGTCGCTTATGAACCAGTTCCTACCGCTAGTGAGCTCAAACGGAGCCCCACCAAACGCAGTCTGGGCCATTTCCTGTGCAATGTCGGCCAAGAACACCTTCATGTCCTCATCATCTCTGATTACAATGAAACGTATCATGAGCATGTTCTCCGGGCTAGGCGCATGTCGAGCCGCCTCCAGAATCATCTCAATGTGATCGTCAGGCAGCTTCTCGCCAGTGAATTCGCGGATGGAGCGCCTATCTCGGACGAGCTGCAGAGACTGCAAATCCTCCATAGTCTTGGCGACATCCTCGGCTTCCTCAGCAGCCTTCGACTTGCCATCAGCATCTGTTGCCATTAATTCACCTCATGGTTGTTGTTAAACGCGGGAGTCGCAAACAACACGGGCCATAAATGTATTCGCTTTCGCATAGAAAGTCGGTACTTCATCTAAGCTGCTAGAATGAAACATTATGTCTCTAGAAGGCTAGAAGTGCCGGCAGAGTGATTGACTATATATCACCACATCTTGCCTAGAGAACATCCTCAATACCAACCCAATATTGGCATGAATATACAAGGTGACTTATTTCAGAATATCAGTGACACTGGTTGGAGCGCATCGCAATCTCCCGGTGGATGATGTTCTCCGTTCTTTCTTGAGTTGGAGCACGAATGCTCCTTCTCATTCCCCTTCTCAACGGATGAAAGAGTACTTCACGGATCGAAGCCAGTAAGGTCGATTGCCTTTCCCACAATACTCTGTACAGTTGCCACTCGCTTCTTGTTCTCGGGATTCACAGTGCCCACCAGACGATCAACCTTCTGAGAAGTTGTGTAGGTATCGTGGGCGGTCATCATGATTGGGACGCCAAGGTCTCTTGCTCTAGAGAGCGTGCGAATATCAGGACCCATTCCACCTGCTAGGATCAGTAGATTCGTGTCTGTTTCGAGGGCAGCTAGGCATATGTCTGATCGATCACCGCTTGTGATTACTGCCTTGTCCTTTGCACGTCTGAACCACTTCAAGGCATTCTCGGGAGCCATGCTGCCGACCATGAATCTATCAACAAGAAGGTCCATTTTATCCTCCCCAATAATCATCTCCCCATTTAGAGCCTTGAGAATGTCTCTTACGGTCGGACTGAAGAGTTCTCGTTTCTGATAGACTACACCTAGGAACTTCAATCCGTTCTCTTCAAAGAATGGCCTGATATGCTTCTCAACGGTGGTCTTTAGCATGGGGGGAACCATGTTCAATATTAGGCCAATCTCCTCGATGCCGTGTTGCATGAAGAGATCTCTGTGCAGGAACACCTCATCTATAGCCGTTATATCAGGAAAGTTGACAAGACAAATGACCGAAGCGTCAAGCATCTTTGCAATCTGAGGAGTTGAGAGTTCGACATGAAGAAGATGCCAAGGTGCTCTCGCGCCTTCTATTATCACATAGTCATTGCCTTCTGCCACCTTGGCATAGCATTCCTTTATCTTCTCAACCAAAGCGTCCCGACCAATGCGGATTAACTCGTCATAGCTTGATTTGGTTCTGACAACTGGACATATGCAGGATACATCTGCATCCAGGCCAAGCACTTCCTTCATGACCGCCGCGTCTTCATCGACGTCATGCGATTCCATACTATGCTCAAAGCTCTTGAAACCAATAGGCTTGAAGTAGCCAACTTTATGCCCTTTCTTCTGCAACTTGGCGGCAATTGCCAATGCTGCCATAGTCTTGCCTGAGAGAGTTCCTCCGCTAATCACTATATTCTTAGTCATCCTACTCTCCTCCAATTGTAATCTTAACGTCCACCGCGGACACGCCTTTTCCTCTAACATAAGCGAATGCTGGGTTGATGTCCAACTCCACAATCTCCTCGAAGTCAGTGACCAGTTGAGAGAGCCTCAGTATGGTATCCTCTATTGCTGCAATGTCACTTGGCTCCTCCCCTCGTACACCTCCGAGGATGGTTCCCATCTTCGTTTCTCCGATCAGTTCTATGGCGTTCCTTCGAGTCATCGGTGCAAGGCGGAAAGCCACGTCCTTCATGTAGTTGACGAATATGCCGCCGGCACCGAACATCACCAGCGGTCCAAACTGAATGTCACGAGAGCATCCAATTATGAGCTCCTTCCCTTTCTCCACCATCTCTTGAACGTCCACACCGTAAATCACAGCCCTTGGGACATGAGAACGTACACTGTTAAGAATCTGAAGAAATGCATCCTCAACCTCCTCTGCATTCTTCAGACCCAAGTGGATGCCACCAATGTCTGTCTTGTGTACGATATCCGGGCTCGATATCTTGAGTACTACAGGATACCCAAGATCGTCTGCGATTCTCTTCGCTTCCTTGGTACTCGTAGCCAGACCTATTCGTGCAACAGGAATGCCGTATGCCTCGGCGATTTGATGAGCCTCACTACCCAATAAAACACGACGTTGATCGTTTCTCACTCCTTGGATGATCTTCTCAACCCTCTTTCGATCTACTTTGAATCTAGGTGGCTTCTCATCTGATAGAGAGTCCCTCAACACCATGTATCGATATAGCTCTGCAACGGCATTCACCGCACGTCCAGGGAAGTCGAATACAGGAATCCCACCTTCGTTGAGCACCTTACGGGGAGTAGTCATGGAGTGACCTCCCATGAACACTGCAAGAAGCGGTTTGTGAGGATACTTCCTATGTGCTTCAACCAGTATCTGTGCAGTTTCGTCTTCCTTCGTCATGGCTTGAGGAGTCAGCAGAACGAGAAGACTGTCGACGTTCTCGTCACTCAAGGCCGCGTCAACACAAAGTGCGTAGTCATCAGGTTGAGCAGTGCCCAGCGCATCAACCGGGTTGTACACAGAGGCCGCCGGCGGCAGTCCCTCTTTGAGTCGGTCAATGGTCGCTGATGAGAACTGTGCGATCTGAAGTCCGTTTGCCTCACATGCGTCTGTTGTTATGATACCTGGGCCGCCTGCATTTGTCACGATCGCAACTCTGTTCCCTGCCGGCAAGTGACAATCATCAAAGACATTCGCAACCTCAAATAGCTCTGACATGCTGTCGGCTCGAATCACGCCGCATTGTTTGAAGGCGACCGTGTATGCCATGTCGCTCCCAGCAAGAGAACCAGTGTGGGAAGAAGCTGCACGAGCTCCCGCGGCGCTCACGCCAGACTTGACAACAAAGATTGGTTTGTTTGGAGCAATCTTCCTGCATACGTCCATGAATCTCTTGCCATCCATGACCGACTCTATGTAGAGAAGAATGAATGTGGAATCCGGGTCTCTTCCAAAGGCCTCGATGAAGTCAGACTCGTCAAGGTGTGCTTTGTTGCCCAAGCTCACAAACTTGGAGAAGCCGATCTTCTCCATAAGACTCCAATCCAAGATTCCAGTCATCAGAGCACCGGACTGGGAGGCAAATGCTATGGTTCCTTTCTCAGGCGTCCCAGCAGCAAAGGAAGCATTGTACGGCGCAAAAGTGTTGACAATTCCGAGGCAGTTCGGTCCTTGCAGGACCATCTTGTACTTCTCTGCCAGTTCAACAAGCTTCTTCTCGGCCTCTTGACCCTCGTGACCGACCTCCTTGAAGCCGGCGGTTATGACGACGAGCGCCCTGACTCCCTTCTTTCCGCACTCCTCAACAACGGGCAGAACAAACCTTGCAGGTATCACTATCACAGCGACATCGACTTTTCCTGTAACCTCAGAAACGGAACGGTGGACCTTCAGGCCAAGGATCTCCCCACCCTTTGGATTGATTGGATATATCTGGCCCTTGTAGCCACTTTCAATGAGATTTCTGACCACGTCATTGCCAAGTTTCCCTTTGGTCGCTGACGCCCCTATGACAGCAATTGATTTGGGATTGAACAAAACGTCGATGCCTTTCTGTCTGTCCAACGCACAACACGACCAGGACTCGGAGTGTCAAGGAGTTCAGACGGTATCTTCCATATGTTAAAACTTGTGTCCTTTTGGCCAAGATGTGCGACTGCTCAGCGCTGTTTCTCTATTTCGGCTGGGTCAAGATATAGCGAGTCAACGGTGCTCGTCATGCTCCTGTTCTCTGGATTGATTCCCCGTTGGCGATACCGAACACCCAGTCCAAAATAGAATACTAGGACAATCACAGTATAGAGTAGCCCCCCCAAGAGATTCTCCAGCGTAATCCACCCGACGGCGGCGGACAGAGCACCAAACAGCAAGCCTATGCTTAGATACCCAATGATTAGAACCGTGCATAAGTAGTATGTCCACGACTTCTCTCTTTCTTCCCAGGAGCTAGTCACATACATACCCACAGATGCAAGACGCCGCTACGGCTATTAACTTTCTCCATCAACTCTCTATGTCAATAGCAACCAAGTAATACACGGAATCATATTCACGTATCACGCAGGTTTCACTCAGGTGATACCCCGTTGAAGCTCGTTACATTACACGTCCCCGAAAGGGCACGATGGTTGGCCATCGCCCCGGGAAACATACGTTGACGGGCTGGAGAAACTGGTCGAGAGCAATCTCTATCCAAATCGGTCGGAAGCCATCAGGATCGCGATTCGCGATTTGCTGAAGCGCGAACTCTGGACATAACTGGAAAGGAGGTTTAGAATGAAACTGATTACGCTCCATGTGCCCGAAAGGACTCAGGTGAACGTTCACCTTCCCGGGAAACATATATCGAGGGGCTAGAGCAACTGGTCGAAAGTAAACTATATCCAAATCGTTCTGAGGCGATACGTATTGCTATCAGAGACCTTCTGAAAAGAGAGCTCTGGCGCTAATATGCGAGGCAGTGGCGAATGAAGTTGATAACTCTCCATTGTCCCGAGCAGCTACTTGAAGGACTAGAAGAGTTGGTCAAGATGAATCTCTACCCCAATAGATCGGAAGCAATTCGTATCGCAATACGGGACCTGTTGAAGAAGGAGCTTTGGGGATAGTGTGTGGGTCATTGAGATTGAGGGGGAATCTGACCAGATTTGGCTGACTCTGCGAGGTTGCGGATCTTCTCTGCCAGCGTTTCATGGCGTTTCTTCATGTCTTGGGACCTCCTAGACACAAGCTCTCCAAGCCTGATATTGATCTTGAAGTCACCTACTGTTCCCTTGACTTTGTCAGAGAGTTGGAACTTGAAGAATAGGGGGCCGTAGAAGTGTCGAGGACTGATCTTCACATACTCAATGTTCCTCAGTTTCACTTGGATGCTCTTCTTAGTGAGTCCCCACTTTAGCTTCACTTCCTCCACATGACCTAAGGGTAGGTGGTCAAGACTGCCGTAGTATGCCTTCTCCTCAATGTCAGGATAGAGCAGATAGTGTCTGTCTGCAACCTTTGTAGTACCGATGACGTTGTTCCCGATGACCAGAACTCGCTCGTTTGTGACCAACATGTGGCCAGACCTGAGACGGTTGAAGCCTCCAAGCTCACACCCGCCCCATTCAATTTGCACTATCGCTTCATCTGGTCGAAGTAGGGGTTCTATGAACCTCCGTGTGATGTGCTCAGTCTGAGGAAAGGGACTGTCTGCTTCCCCCTCAAATCCGCAAATCTTCAGATAGCCGCCGAATAGTTGTAGAGTGGGGATGTTCCTCCCCAGCTCTGGATAACCCTGTTGAAGAAGGGCAACCCCAATATCGACAAACCTTGAGAATTGTGCATTGGTGTGAGGGTCGGAATGAGGAGGATACCCCGGCGGCCTTCCAAATGACTGAAGAGCATTCTCAAGGGAGCCCCACTTCTCCTCAGTGTACCCATCTTGCACAATCCGTTCGGCTCGGTCCAAGGATTCATCGATACCCCACACCGGTCTGTCTTTCATTTTGCTCATATTCCCCTCTATCATTCGTTCTCCATCTCAGCATTTGAATTTGTTTCCAGCTGGGAAACCATGAACAAGAACCCCCCCATTGATTGTAGGTATGATAAGAGGCAGAAACGAATTTGATTAGTACATTGAGGGCCTCGAGAAGCTTGTGGAGAGCAATCTCTATCCCAACAGGTCTGAGGCAATCCGCATCGCAATACGAAACCTTCTAAAGAGAGAGCTTTGGGGCTAGTCCCCTCTCTCTCCACATTTGGCCTGCTTTCTGACCTCACATCCTAGATTCATTGAAAAGAGGCAGCTACTTCACGGCAATGCCTACTCGCACAGATTCGCGCGCGGGGAAGGCCGTGAAACAAATGTTAATATGTGCTCATATATTATACTAGTCCACGAAGGTATCTCTACCTTTGAAACGGAGTGTGGCTGTAACATAGAACCAGGTGCTTCTGGAATGGGACTTGAGTCCACAGTCATGGCAGGCGCCGTGAATCCCAACAATCGCCTCGTCAAGGGGTGTCCCTGTATGAAGGAGTTTGGTAGGGAGAAGGTCTGTCTCAATAATGACGACGTCATCCCTATCAGAACCATTACAGTAGACCCAATATTCTTTGGTGACGTGAACTCATTCGAGGACCTGGCCGAGCTGAAGAGTAGCAAGAGAGGCATGTGCTATCTTCTCGTCTTCCTTGACAATGATAGTGAACAGACTTTCTGTGTCAGTCAAGGACAGGTAGTCAGGATAAATGGGCGAAAGGTGAAGGCATCAGAGATACAGGCTGCGCTTCAATTCGTCACAACCACCGAGCAATCTAGTGATGGGGTGATCTGTTCCTCGTGTCTCTACAAGTACTTGCTGACTCTAGGTGACACTTTTTCCGATGTCCTGACTGAGAGCGAGAAGGAGGAGCTCATTGCCTCGTTTGTCAAGAGAGTAACCACACAAATGGCAGTCGACCTGATTGGTCATACTGAGGAAATTGATTATGAAGCATTAGACGATCTCATCAACAGGCGCATCAAGAAACTCCTTCAACTCAGGAGCTCGTGGACCTCAGTCATCCATGACCTGAGGTCGAGTGATTCAGACGGAGAACTTGTTTCACTGATAGAACTCTACAGGCTTCTGTCCAGACTGGAGGGCATATTCCTATTCCAAGTGTCCACGCTCAGAGACTCACATGACAGCCATGTTTCACTCGGGCTACTCAGGTTCATGGTAGATGTGGCTGAGAGAGTTATCCGGGTCATTGACGAGATCAGAGAGAAGACCTTCAACCTCGGTAGTGACAGACGAATACCGAACAACATAGAAACACTTCTTGAGGAGCATCAAGAGAAGCGAAGTGAAACAGAGATTTGGTTCAGGAACTTGATTGGAATGCTCAACCAGATAGAAACGAGAACCTCACAAAAATCCCTATAACATAGAGAGAGTACTCAAATGAGAGATTCGAGAAGGGACATACAGGCAAAATCATTCACAGGGAGTGAAGTTTCTTGACAGTTGGACAGCAGGAATTCAGACAGGGCGACATTAGACTTGTCAGAGGATGCCCCTGCTACAAGGTCTTCGGAGACGAGAAGCTCTGTGTCAATGATGACAGGGTCCTTGAGATAGAGGCCATCGAGGTTGACCCTCAGCTGTTCTCATTTCATACCACGAGGGAGAGTATGAAGACAGAACAGGCGATGGACGACAACGTTTGCTACACCTCAATCTTTGTCAACTATCCGGATAACAGAGTGTTCTGCATTAGCCAAGGCTGGGTACTTAGAATCCACGGTCGAAACGTACCAGGTGATGA
>CAYFTD010000480.1:0-1912 GCA_964345915.1 uncultured archaeon | reverse complement strand
TCTCCAATCGACACGCCTTGATGATGCATACCCCCGGAATGTAACTCATATATCGAAGGGTTTATTGACCGGACTTCAAACCCATCGCAGGAAGGCGATAGAATGCAGTCACTCATCTTGACACAGGATGGCCTTCAAATCGCGGACACTCCTAGGCCTCCACTAATGCCCGGGGATGTACGAATTGAGGTCCGGTCCGTAGGAATATGCGGAACTGACCTTGCAATCTGGAGAGGGGAGTACGAAGTAGAACTACCTATCATCCTGGGACATGAGATAGCCGGAGTAATCCATGAGAGTTCAGTTCCTGAGCTAAAGCACGGCACAGTCGTGACAACTGAGGTTGAGGTTTCGTGCGCTCGTTGCTGGTATTGCCGTCATGCACAGCGACGGCACTGCAAGGAGAAGGAAGTCCTTGGCGTGACTGCAGACGGTGGAATGGCTGAGTATCTTAGTGTTCCTGCGGAATTGGTCCATCCGCTTCCTGAGGGTGTTGATGCGACAGCTGGCGTGTTTGTAGAACCACTCGCCTCTGCAATCAAGACCTATGAGCAGTCGCCTGCAGAACCGAACGAGCCTGTTGTCGTGATTGGGAGCGGTAAATTGGGCCTTCTGGTCGCCCAGGTGTATGACGCCTACGGAGCAAATGTCATTGTGGTGGGAAGGAATCGGTGGCAACTTGGGCTTGTCCGGCAACTAGGGATTCCTAATACAATCAGTTCTGAAGATACTGATTGGAAGGAGAAGGTTCTGGACACCACCACAGATGCGGGACCCAGAATTGTCGTTGAAACCACAGGGAACTCTGATGGTTTGAGAATGGGGTTGGACATAGTGCGCAGCGGAGGCAACATAGCACTCAAGAGTATGTACAATGAAAAGTTTGAGATTGACCCCACCGACTTAGTCAGACGTGACCTAACTCTATATGGCACAAGTGCAGGGCCATTCGATAAGGCAATAGACATATTGGACAAAGGCCGCATTGAAGTGAAGCGGCTTATCACAAGGAACTTCAAGCTAGAGGATGGAGCAAAGGCTTTCGAGTTCGCGGCAGAGCCCAATACGACGAAGGTCGTTATTGACATATGAGGAGCTAATGCATGGAGTGCTATGATGCGGATCTGCATATTCATTCTCTACATTCCATCGGTGTCAGCAAGTCCATGACAGTGCCAAGGCTTGTTGACGGGGCGAAGGAGAAAGGGCTAGAAATTCTGGGCACCGGTGACGCGACGCAACCACAATGGCTGATTCATCTGAAGCGGCACCTAGAGCAGAAGGGTGACATGCTAGTCAAAGGTTCTGTGAGTTTCATACCCACTGTCGAGGTTGAGGATGTCGAGTCAATACATCATCTATGTATACTTCCAGATTTCGAGTCTATTGAAGCACTTCGCGCCTCGACGCGTCCTCACTCACCAAATCTTGATCATGAGTGGGGTGGACGTCCTCGTGTGAACATGAAGGCTGAGGAGCTCGCCGGAGTAGTCAGAGACGCGGGCGGCCTGATTGGTCCGGCTCATGCGTTCACGCCATACAAGGCAATCTTCAGAGAGGGCAGGTATTCTACTCTTGAAGGCTGCTATGGTGACGAAACTCGACACATTCACTTTCTTGAATTGGGTCTCTCGGCCGACTCGGAGGTCGCAGATAGTATGCCCGAGCTGAGAAGGCTCACATACATAACAGCAAGTGATGCCCACTCTCCTACCCCTGACAAGATTGGAAGAGAGTTTGTTCGTTTCAGTATGGAATCTCCCACATTTGAAGAGCTCAGAATGGCGATTATGAGAGAGAAGGGTCGCCGTCCAGAACTGAACGTGGGATTCAATCCTCGACTGGGCAAGTACTACCTTTCTTTCTGTTCTGCATGTAGAAGAACCCTTGTCATGGGCGACAGTGTTGCTGC
>CAYFTD010000479.1:0-3610 GCA_964345915.1 uncultured archaeon | reverse complement strand
AGTCCGACTATGCGTTTCTAGCTGAAGTTATATGCCAGAGGACCCAGAAAATGCAACCTGAAGTTGGTAGAATGTCTGCATTTCGGCATGAAACAAAACTGAAGGATGGGACACCGGTCCTAATTCGCCTGTACCAACCTAGTGACATGAGCGAAGTCCAACTTGGACTGGAGAAACTATCAGATATGTCTCTGCAACTCAGATTCATGACAAGTCTTAGGAATCTCCCTGATGACCAGCTGAAGAAGCTCAAGAGAATCGACCATGAGCATCACATAGCTATATGCGCATTTGACACGAGTCAAGACCCAATGGTTGGTATAGGAATCGCTAGATATGTCCGGGTAGAGAAGGAGCCTCATATTGCGGAAGCAGCTATTACGGTCATTGATGAATACCAGAACAGAGGACTTGGATCAGAACTCCTGTATCAGTTAGGAAGGATAGGCCTCGAAAAGGGGATTCATTTTCTGAGGGCACACGTGTTGTCAAATAACACTCCGATACTGAAGATAGCCAAACGCGCTGGTGCCAAAATCACACACTATGAGGGCTCAGTTCTACAGATCGACATACCTGTGCCAGAAGCCCTTGAACTAATGGACAAGAGAAGAACCTGAGTCGAAGCATTTAGATCAATGTGAGGCTAAGAGCGACAATACAACTTAACTATAGGATGCCGCACTGGTCGCATAATGAACATCGGTCAAGCAATCAGAGAACTTCCAAAGGCCGAGTTACACATCCATCTTCTGGGAGCAATACGCCCAAGTATGCTTCTCTCACTCATCCAAGAGAGAGAGCCCGACTCGAGCTATAGAACAGTAGAGGATATCGCGCCTGTCTTTCAGTTCCAGACATTCAGACACTTCATCATGGCTTATACTAAGGTAGTCGACTATGTGACTCAAGAAGAACAGTTTGAGCAGATCACTTTTGAGATGCTCGAAGATTGTGCCAACTCCAACACGCGCTACGTTGAGGCAAGCTTCTCTGCCATAGACCACATCCAGAGAGGACTAAGTTATGAAAGGATGCTTGACGCCATCAATCGGGGTGTAAGGAGTGCGAAACGTCGTTTTGGGATAGAGTGCAACATCAGAATCGACTTTGTCCGGAATGAAGGGCCAGGCGGCGCCATGAGAATCCTCGACCTAATAGAGGCTAAACCTGACAATGTCATCTCAGTCGATATTGGAGGCAGTGAGGATCTCTATCCACCGAAACCTTTCGCAAATGCGTTCCGTCGCGCTCGAAGACTAGGTCTTCACACAGTCGCACATGCAGGCGAGGCTGCGGGACCGAAATCCGTGTGGGAAGCTATCAAACACTTGAATGTAGAGCGTGTTGGACATGCGGTTTCAGCAGTAAGAAACAAGAAACTCCTAGACCGAATGAAGACGGAAGGAATCGGCATTGAATCCTGTCCAACAAGCAACGTAAAGACAGGGGCCGTGAAGGCCTTGCAAGACCATCCCATAAGAGAGTTCTATGACCGCGAGCTCTTAGTAACTGTGAATAGTGACGACCCAACATTCTTCCAGACAGATGCGAACATGGAGTACCTGCAACTGAATCAGAAGCTGGGGTTCTCGATATCAGATCTGTTTCAGCTGTCTGTCAATGCGATTGAAACCTCGTTCCTGCCTGAGGAAAGGAAGGCGAGAATGCGAGATTCGTTTACGAAAGAAGCTGAACAGATCTTCGATTCAGTTGATTGACGCCTGTACCAGTTTGAATCCTAGAATGGATGGTGGACCGGATGAGATTTGACTCTAGTTTTAATCGATTCATCTTAAGTCTATTCTAGTTGATTTGCGATTTGAGTGACAAGAGTGTTACCTGTCGGAAACTTGAAATTACAATTTACGTAAAATACGCATAGAAGAGTTGCGAGATGATAGAGTATCTGCTTCGCCTAATTGGAAAAGGACTAGTAATCAGTGGGATGGCAATACTCCTGTTTTCCATACCAGCGCTCGGATACTCCATTATTCTTCCGTTTTGGATCACCGGTGAGTATGGGCCCTCAATAGCTGACATCCTTCACTTTATGGTGTTCTTTCTCATCGGCATCATTGTGACCTACAGTGGGGTGAATATTCTTAGAAGATTCGAAGAGAAGACGCTATTCCTCACTAGAGATGGCGAGTCAATACACTCAGGCAGAGCTTGGAAGAAGGAATCTGAGTCAGGCTTGTTCCTTACCTCATGTGAACGTGTGGTGTCAACAAATCTGGAATCAAGAGAAACAGTAGATGTTGGATATAGACTTGTTTCGGCGGAAGGTCTCACATGCAGGGATTGCAGTATGAAAGCGGGGAGAATACTATTGGAGAGTTTCAGAAAGCACAGATCATACTGAGAATTTGGTGGACCGGTCGAGATTTGAACCCGGAAACTCCCACCGATTCCAAATCTCATTCAAAATCATCTTCAAGCAATCGCCTCCTAGACTCACTTGCAGTCACTTCTTGAGCAAGACTGTCCACAATGCAATTCAATTGCTCTCCGGTGTAGTTTCTGTGGATGGTGACTATAGCCGTTTCTTCCAAAAGGAGAGAATAGAGAATTCCTCTGCCTTTGAAATATGTGCCCCTTTCTACTGGAACTGTGAAATCCCCTTCTCGTCTAGCTACTTTGATTTCCCCAATTGGATGAGAATATTCCCATTTCCATATGACCCTGGGAACTGTTACTCTTTGATCAAGCGTTCTCTCAGATTGATAGAAGGCTACAAAGAAGAGTGTGTTCGAGCCCCATTGTGCAATAGCGTACACCGGGTCCTTGTTCAACACTGCTAACTTCCCTTCTATGAATGGTTCTGGAGGGGATATTAGGCGGAGAACATCCATGCCACGAAACAACATAGAACTCCCCGTACCATAGTATACAACGACGAAGGTACCAAGAGTTCCAATCGCGATAAGTGCGATGAACACAATCAACATAGTATCCCCAGGCAAAGTGAATCGTGTAAGGACTATCGTGAAAAACAGAAGTGGAACTGCAACGCACATTATTGCACCAATGCGCATTCCTCTCTTGATGGATCCTCGGAACTCTTCTTCAGAACTAGATTCCAAATCGCTATGAAACTCTTCCACAGTAGTTCCCAGCTTATGGGAAGACTCAGTCATGAGATGAGATAAGGTTTGGTGAGAAGGGAGGTGAAATGGTGGACCGGGCGAGAACTGAACTCGACCCCCACCATGCCAAGGATGGAGCAGATGAGTTCCTGGCTATACATTTGAAGTGACAAGGAGTATCTGTTATGACGTTGGTCTATTCTTTCTGAGGGCTGCAAAAGCATGTAGAACAGCCCAAATTAGGAAGGAAAAGATTGTCACCCATTCCAGAATGGCTCCTGTACCCGTTCCAAAGAATAGCACATATACAACGAACAATGTGTCAAACGTGGCAAGGGATAGACCATAATAACTCACCCACCTGACAAAGCCATGATGCTTCATGAGCACGAAGTTCACCATGTATAGTACAGGAATCCAAGATACGAATATCATCAGACTCCAGAAGTAATGTATCTCGTAGAAGTCCTCGGAGAAGATGCCGGACATCATAACTGAGAAGGCATTGAGCATTCCAAAAG
>CAYFTD010000478.1:0-3086 GCA_964345915.1 uncultured archaeon | reverse complement strand
GAATCAGCAACAACGAAACACAGCTTATCATCGATCGACTAATGGCCCTCTCAGGCCTGACATATGCTACATTGGAGCGAAGGCGTTCGAGAAACCCGTTCGGAGGTTAGTTAATTGTCTGGACAAGCACCTCATTCTAAGATTGGAACCGTCATTTGTGAACAAGACTCGCCAAGTGTCATGAGCTTCTCCTTCGTAGTGGAAGGGAACGACCAAGACGTAGTTGTACGCAGAGGCGAGTTTGTTTCTGTGGAAACCGCTAGTGGAACGGTCATTGCGAGAGTTCAGAATCTTATCAGAGTAAATCGATATTACCAACACGCTGAGGCAGTAAGAGAGTACCAATCAAGAGGCGAGCCCCTCCGCTCTATATTTCCCACAGATCGGTGGCAGTATACTGTTGCGAAGGTCCAAGTACTGGGTTTCTGGTCAGAGAAGAAGTCACTCCGTCCATATTCTGCAGTTTCTCCCGGCGCGCCCGTCAGAAAGACGAATGAGGATGTTCTTGCAGGATTCTTGAAACTGGACGCCAAGGAAGGACTCAGACTTGGTAGGCTAGCTCATCATGAGTTGGAGTTTAGTCCTACAGTGGATCGATTGCTCTCTAAGCACCTTGCTGTCTTGGCCATGAGTGGGGCTGGCAAATCATACTTTGTTTCAGTGCTGCTCGAGGAGCTGCTGATGCGTACAAAGAAACAGGGTCGACTAGCGGTGGTTGTCGTTGATGTCCATGGCGAGTATTCATATCTCAAGAATCTGACGGCCGAAGCCCTTGATTTGCAGGACCACTCAGTTGAGATAGAACACGTTCGTGCATCCCATATCCAAATCCCGGTGAGGTCCTTAGCTGCTGAGGCCATTGGCTCACTTGTGGCTGACATGAGTGCAGTTCAGGTACGAGACCTGAGAAGAGTAATCACTGAGATGCGCAAGAAGACGAAGACTGGATACACGCTTGGTGACATCATAGAGTATGTACGGAATGATGAAACTATAAGCAAGAACACTAGAGAGGCAATGATTGGTTGGCTTGTCAACCTCGAAGACACGGGTCTATTCGGTATAGAGGCAGTCCCGGATATTGCCAACGTGATTAGACCAGGAAAGCTCACCCTGATTGACTTGAGTGACTTCATCAGCCTCAAGAAGAAGCAGATTGCCGTTTCTCACCTAGTAAACGAACTCCTTCGAATGCGCCGCAGGGGAACCATTCCACCATTTCTACTAGTCCTTGAAGAGGCGCACCAGTTCTGCCCAGAGAGCCGTCATGAGCTGGCTCTACCGAAGAGCCGAATTGAAACAATAGCCAGGGAAGGACGGAAGTTCCATGCACTCCTTTGCCTAGTGTCACAAAGACCCGTGAAACTGTCCACCACAGTGCTGAGTCAGTGCAGCAATCAGGCAATCCTCCGGGCAACCAATCCTTACGATCTTGACCACATAGGTCGTAGTAGTGAAGGGATTGACCGAGAGTCTTTAGATGCCATTACTACGTTGGAGGTTGGTGAAGCCCTATTTGTTGGAGAAACAGTTGGTGTACCCACGTTTGTGAAGATACGCAAAAGACACTTTGAACCGACCGGAGGCATTCAAGGGCTATCAGAGGCTGTGAAGAAGGCGGACAAATAGTCTAGGGCAGCAACACCTCAAACACGAGGGCTCTCCCCATAACAGTCAAAAAGCAAAGACTCCAGCTACCATTTGAGAATCAAAACCGAAGGTCTCAGGGGCCAACTCGATGTCTGAGAAGAACCTCGCGGATATCAAGAAACTCATTGACAGCATGCAGTCTGGATTGGTGGAGCTGTTTGATCAACTTCGTGAACTCAGGCGTGTGTTAGACTTGGCAAGTGAAACTCTGGAATCTGACCTCTCAATATCATCGAGCTCACTGTTCTCAGGAGTATCGACATCATCACCTGCCGATTCCATGAAGACCAACCTTGATTCTGTCCAAGAGGAATCATCAACACAACCCGGAATCACATCAGTAGTGAGTGAAGACGTGTCACGCGTGTTAGACCCCATCACACATGAGCTTCAAACAGAGGATGCCCCAGCAAACGTCATAGCAGAATATGTCCAGGCTGCAAAAGAGTACCTGATCAAGGAGGACCCCACGAACAACAAGGTGGCACGCGACATGGAAGTAGTTCTGAAATTCCTCCGTGCAAGGGGAACAAGAGGAATTCGACCTGAAGAGCGTGACAACATTCTGAAGCGCATTGGGAGATGGAAAGTGCACCTGTCTGCTTTTGGGGAATAGAATGAGAGATGAACCCTTCTGAGAAACTGTAGTATGAAATCCTGCCTTCTTTCCACTCATCTGCAAAAAAAACCATCCGGTAGCCCGGATGAGAACAAGGAATTGCCGTCTACTCTAAGTCAATGATGATTCTCTTGACTTTTGTTTTCGAGATCTTCTTCAGTCCATGTTGTCCTGGTTCGTAGCGGCACTCCAACAGACCGGAATCGAACAAGATCTTGATCTGGGCGCTGGCATTCGCCTCCGTTCCGCCGAGGTGTCGCGCCACTCTTGTAACATCCTTCTCTCCCTGAAGCAGGATTTGCAGTATCTTTAGTCGAGTTCCAGATGAAAGTGCTCGTCCAATGCGTAGTATCATGTCTTTATCGTTGACTTGTAGTGTTTCTGACAGTTCTAGCACCTCGCATGAGTGTAGACTGTTGCTCAAGTAAGTCTTTATTATACTTGTTGTTTGGGAATGCATCTCCCCTTAGTTCGATTCTGATGTGATGTCAATCCTTATAGCCAAACCACCCAAGTCGCATCCGAGTGCAGAGTCTATGGGTGAAGATGGCGTTCTCATAATGGGATTTGACATTCTACCAAGTCATAGCCCTAGGTCAAAGACAAGTTCAAAGTTCGCGTGTGTGATATTGCGAGAGGGAATAGTACTGGGGGAATACCCTGAGATCTCTCGTAGAGCACTTTTGAAACTCGTTCGTGATATTCGCCCCAAATGGTTCTGTACTGATAACATATTCGAGATAGTTCCCGATAGAAAGGCCCTCTTTAGGCTCGTTGACCGGATACCCTCTGAAACACGGCTTGTGCAGGTCACTGG
>CAYFTD010000477.1:0-3322 GCA_964345915.1 uncultured archaeon | reverse complement strand
CATGGGAGGCTGGTCCGCAACGTTGGTCCAAGTCCTATAACTACAGCTCTCCAACTGTTGTTACGTTCTCAGTTTCGTCGATTCTGGATACTCAGTATGGTCTCACTGAAATCCTAGATGATCAGGTCCCCGCGAAGATAGTATGGGACAGGATACAGGTCCTCCTTGCCTCTTCTGCTTCAATTGTCAGTTTCGGCGATCAAGTCAATTTCACAATCACTGCAACTAGCCAAGCAGACGGAAGCCGAGTGGACCAATTGTCAGTGTCGGTAGAAAGGAATGGTACGTTCTATTCAAACTCCAATTTCACAGATATGTACCCTGGACCAAGTAATATCCTCTGGCGGTACACTGTTGTCGCCGCAAGTGATACGCTAAATGGAATCACTGTCTTCAATGCCAATGAGCTAGAAGTGAAATGGACCGACAGACCTTTTGTGGAAATAGATTTTGCATTAACTGATGACAATGACGGGAGCGTCAATGTTGGTACATTGATTGTTGTGAGTTTTCACTGCATATGGTCTACGAACAGTACAGCCTTGGAAACCGGGACGCTTTACGTTAACTCCACACCTCACTCTATTGGTAGTACTGGATGGGTAAACTTCACAATCTCTAATCCAGTTGTGGGTCGACTGTTCTGGAATGTGACTGGTGTTAACGCGAACAGTGTGACTGAGTATCAACCGCAAGTTCCCATGCCAGCGATGATATGGGACTCTCTGACAGTTTCGATCGACGTTCCGGATACTAGAATCAACCTTGGTCAAGCGGCCGGAATGACGGTTTCTGCTGTGTATGACTATGACCTCACCTCTTTTGACGGAACACTCACACTGAACGACACTGTGACCCAGTACTCTACCGTGGGCAAGCGCGGGTACACGGTTGTTCTGGCCAACGGAGATTCCTATGGAATCTCGGTGTTCGCAGTGAACCCTGAGGTCTATGTAATATGGGATGGTCTTGAAGTCGAGATCATCGTGGGAGATAGCCATATTGATGTTGGCGCTATAGCTTCAATCACTACGAGTGCTGTGTACGCTTTTGATGGCAGTGACTATGATGGAAATCTCTTCCTGAATGATACTGAAACCCAGTACTCTACCGTGGGCAAGCGTGGGTACACGGTTGCTTCAGCGAGCGGAGACTCATATGGAATCTCGGTGTTTTCGGTGAACCCTGAGGTCTATGTAATATGGGACAGGTTGGAGGTCTACTGGAGCCAGACAGAACTTCAGAGAGCAGACCTTGGTACCACTATAGAAATCAGGTTCAAGGTACATTACCAGTACAATGGAATAGCATTCACAGGAGCTGACGGCACGCTTCAGGTGAACAGCCTTAATGCTAGCTATGATGACATTGGAAACTACTGGTACATTTCTGTAAGCAGTGACACCGTCGGACAGACAACATATCGAGTATCCGGATTCACTGAAACTACAGCAGGGTTGCTGCTCATGACTGGGAACAATACTCATCCGAGTTTCGCCGTGTTTGACGAGGTCTATGTATCGGCTGGTGGAGTCTGGGCCCGTCGGCCTGCGTTTGATCCTGACTTCGATGTTCCCGCACCAGACACACTCGAGGTCCAAATCAATGCAGTTGTGACAATCTACTTCGTTCTCAGGTATGAATGGGATGGAGCTTATGTTTCAAATCCCGAGGCGGTTGTGACTGTGAACGGCACAAGGGCAATCTATTCTCTTGTGAGAGAGAGATGGGAGGCCAACGTTACTTCTGATACAACCGGGTCAGAAGTCTATGTGATTGATGCGTTCCAGGACGTGTCTGGCTTGACGCAAATCAGAACTACTGTGCTTATTCCGAACATAGAATGGATTCTTCCACCACCACCTCTTCCGATACCACTCTTCATTGGAGCCATCGGTGGCGTGGTCTTGATCGGTTCGTTCCTCTTCATCAGGGCAAGGAGACGTGTGGAAATGCTTGAACATGCGTTGACTCCTGAGGAGTTACTCTCGATTGGGGATGTCGGCATGCCTCAAGAGATGAGAGATCAGACGATTGCGAATCTTGAATGGCTTAGAGGCCTGCCGGAGGAGATTCCAAGCATGGGCGATGACGTTCTTTCAATACTCTGGGAGGAGCTTGAAAAAGCCCGCACTATGTATGAGAGAGCATTCGAAATGGAAACCATTACTGGTGAGGCAGGAACTGAGCTGAGGAGTCTACTGCTCGAGAGATTCGATTCCGTCATCGAAATGATTGAACGTGAAATGGAATCTAGAGCCTAACGCATGTGAAGGATTATTCCTGCTTAGCATCTTCACGTACCAACTCATGAAAGCACCTTGCTAAAAGGAAGTCCACTTCCTCTTTCACGCTCTCAGACAAGATTTGGCCACGCCAATCCTCTGTGGGGTAGGTTTCTCGGAATCCGCTAATGAAACTCCTGAGACTCATTCGTGCCCTGAAACTCTCCCGGTCTGCGATTAGTGCACCCATCAGGTCTCCGTCATGCTCCATCATGATGGTCTTCCCTTCATGAGTAAGAGTCCGTATTAGTCCAGCATCAGGCATCATTTCGGTTCCTACAGTTGAAACGGCAGAGAGCAGCCCATACACGTGTATACCGGTTTCTTTGACTTCCACGAAATCGTATGTATAGATGGGCAGTCCAATGTCCGGATTCATGACAATTAGCTGATAGAGTTTGACTGGTGAGAGGATGGGTTTTCTCGACATTTCTTGGTTCATTAGTCTACTGAAGACACCGGGGACATCATCCAAATATCTGTCAATGTCCTCTACTTTGCTGATATCAAATTCCGGTTCTTCCTGCAGAGCATGGAATTCATCAAGCTCGCGGCTGATAATGCTGTGCACACTCTTGAGGTTCTTCTCAATTGCCAGGTTTCGTGCCCTCAGTAGGTCTTCCCTTGCACCACCAAGGTCCCTGGCGGTCCTTTTGAGGAGTGCCCGGAGCAACAGTGCTTCGACCAGTCCCGGTACGAGATTCTGTTCTTCAGCAGTCTTTGCTAGACTGTCGGAGTAGTCGAAAGCTGATCGGTAGTCTTTCTCGTTCCCAATGACTCGATAACGCTTCAGATGGACTGCAGCAAGCTGAATCTGGGACTTCATTATGTATTCAGTGTGGTTTGAGTTGACGGCCAGTTTGAGAGACTTCTCGAGAAAGCGGATGGCGTCATCCAGGTTCATCTTTCCATGCTGTGCGACCCCTTTCGCATAATTCATCATGATACTACCAGCATCGAATGCAAACTCACCAGCACTCTTATGCTCGGCTGTGTTCTTGGGGTCTTCATTCATTGCCCTTGCACTCCATGGTATG
>CAYFTD010000476.1:0-3736 GCA_964345915.1 uncultured archaeon | reverse complement strand
TGCCTCGGTAGCTAAGTTGTCTACGGCGCCTGACTTGTAATCAGGAGATCCGGGGTTCAAATCCCCGCCGGGGCTCCATATCTTCTTCATCGTAATTGGGTGATGTCTAGTCGTCCCATTGACTTCCGCACTTGTTACATGAGTATATGTACCGTGCTCTGACACCGAGTGTGCCCGGAAACATCTCCCTTCCGATGTCTATGCCTCCACATCTAGGACACTTCACCTTGTGTTTCATGTTTCCACTCTTCTGCAAATTCGTTGATTTTGGATGTGAGCGCGGCGGATTCAAAGTCCGTATATTGCTCGAATTGTTCTTCTCAATGAGACCAGGGCTCTCCCTGACCTACGTCCATCAAACGCTCACTTCCATGGGAAACTATTATTCTAAGCTTTTTAACTGTGTCAAACAAAGCAATCAGATTCTAGATTGTTATTGTCTAGCAAAGGACTAATCAGTACGGAGTCTGAACGACATCAGGGGTCTTGGAATGACGGAGTTCTACCTTGACTTTGAAACTTCGGGAATCAGTCCGGAGCAAGACAAGATAATCTCTATTCAGTATCAGATGCTTGACACCA
This sequence comes from uncultured archaeon, assembly GCA_964345915.1. Taxonomy (GTDB): domain Archaea; phylum Asgardarchaeota; class Thorarchaeia; order Thorarchaeales; family Thorarchaeaceae; genus SMTZ1-83. Next base: position 3,154 of record CAYFTD010000476.1, on the reverse strand, counting down.
AGACGGGGAGGGCTCGAGGGCCCCTCTCGATGCTGAAGGAGTGGGAGTCATCCGAGCGAGAGATGCTCAAGGAGTTTCTGGAGGTGCTCAACCCTAGTAATGATTGGGACTTTGTCCCAATTGGATACAATCTCAAGTTCGAACTCTATTTCCTGCAGAAGCGGCTCAGAAGAGTGCTGAGATACGAGCTGAGTGATGACTGGCTCTACTATGGATTGCCACGCGTGGACATCAAAAGCACACTGATTCTGATCAACAAGGGCAAGTTCAAGGGAACCACAATGGACTGGTTCATCCGGAGAGAGATGGATGACAGTCAGATTCCCAGATGGTACGCCCGAAAGGACTATGGTAGGATTGAGGAGTACGTGGAGGAGGAAGCAAAGAGGTTCCTTCATGCATACCAGTTTCTGAAAAGCAGACTGCCATCGTTGTACGACAACTATGAACCATTACCATGATTCTGCAGAGTGCTGCATCAACTGCGTTCTATTTGTCCATCCTTCCTGCAGCAGCTTCCAGTGCTACAACAAGATCTAGTTTCTTTCCTGTCAAGAAGTTGATTGTGGCGCCACCGCCGGTACTGATGTGAGTGATTTGATCAGCAAGATCTTTCTTCTGTGCCATTGCTCCCATGTGACCACCACCAACCACAGTGATTCCGTTACATTCTGCCATTGCATCAAGAATCTTGGACGTGCCAAGTGCAAATGCCTCCTTCTCGAAGAAGCCCATTGGACCATTGGCAAAGACTACTGCCGAGTTTCTGATTGTTTCAACGTAGTTGGTTATTGTCCTTGGTCCTATGTCAAAGAACGGCCCACCATTCATCTCATCAAAACTGCATTCGAAGCGTTGTCCACGTTTCTCTACCGCTGCATCCTCAGGAAGAACAATGACATCTGGGTATTCCTCAAGAAGCTCCTTGGCGGTCCTCGATGCACCTTCAAAGCCCTTGATCGGTTTGGAATACTGCTTCGGGAGTCTATCACTTGCTATCAGGAACAGTGTACCCAATAATCCACCAATGAGTGCGTTGTCCACCACTCCGGCCTTCAGGAGCTTACCGAGTGTCTTGACCTTGTCTTCGACCTTTGCACCTCCAAGTACAAGTGTCCATGGATGTCGGTCAGTCGCAGTTGCATCAGTAAGTGTGCGGATCTCCTTCTCAATTAGCCTCCCCGCCACAGAAGGTAGGACAACGGTGAACCCGACAATCGAGGCTTGAGACCTGTGCGCGGCACCAAATGCATCATTGACGAATATATCGAAGAGAGGATAGAGCTCTTGGACTATTGGCTCTCTGGACACTTCCTCGGCAGGCGCCTTCTTCAGTTCGCCCTCGAAATACCGGACGTTCTGAAGAACCAGTATCTCACCAACTTCCAGTCTCTCAATTGCCTGTTTTGCTTTGTCACCAAAGATGTCGTCAACAAAGGCGGCCTTAAGCCCGTGGCTCCTCAGGATCTCAGTATGTTGCTCTAACGAAATGAAGTCGTCACTGCTCGGACGTCCTTGGTGCGCCATCAATACGGTCTTGCTCTTTGAAAGCTCTCTCAGGGTCGGCAATATGGCAGTGATTCGTGAGTCATCAGTGATTCTTTGGGTTTCGGGGTCTACTGAACAGTTCATGTCTACACGAATCAGAACCCGTTTCCCAAGAAGGTCTACATCGTCAAGGGTCTTGAAGGGAAGATCCAAATGACATCACCAAGTGCACCTTGGAAACTGTCTGGAATAAAGAGATTGTTATCGAAGTTGTGAGGAACGCCCTATTTCCTCTCTAGGCTACCATTCTCTGACTACAATTGATTCAGTGAGTGCTGAAAACATAGGTCCGTCAGGATAAACAACCACAGTACAGTATCGTTCGCCGTTTCTGAGTGATAGCTTGATGTTCTTCTCACGTCCCACGGATAGAAGAGCACGCACGGCCTCATAAGTCCAATCAGTCACGTTGATCGTAGCCGATAGATTAGCATCATGAAGGAGTTTCTCGAACTTGGTGCCTTGGTCCTCTTGAAGGGTTCGACCGATTGATTCTATGACAAGGAGCTGTTCGTCCAGGCTTGGGAACTGAGAGTCAGACGCCATGCATTGGAGTTGTTACTCTTTCCTATTATATCCGTAGAGAGAAGGATCAATCAGATTCGTGTCAAGCTATATCGGTACTCGGGCTGACATTCAGTGTCCTGATCCTTCTCTCTCCAGTATACTGCCCACAGACCATTATCTGCTCTATGTAGATAGACGTACCTGTATGATTTCATCTTCCGTGCTAGCTCCACTGCGTCAAGCATCTTCTCAAATGCCTCTGCGAGCTTATACACGCGGCCCCCCACTACCTTCCATTTGTCAGTTGTCATGGAAGTCAGTTTCTTTGATGCCTAATAATGTCGCCACATAAGCTGATGATGAAATGCTAGCCTTTCCTACCGATTACAACAAGCCTGCTGGCCTCGTGATCATAGGGGCTTCCTTCCAGAGACCCATAAACCCCAAGTATGTCTAGCCCAACAGACTTCAGCATCATCTTCATCTCAGCTGCAGAGTATATCCAGTGTGAAACACTCCACTCACTCACCTTTCCTTCCTTGGAGATCAGAATCCATGTTGAATCCACCCAGCTCCAGTCTTTCGAAACTCTTCTTTCTTGTAGCTGGAAGCCTGCTTCTGTGCGGTTCCAATCTCTCTCTCTCTGAAGACTCCGGCAAGTTTCTCCTTGCCCAAGAGGTCAAACAACACCTTTCCGCCCTGCTTCAGAGAGGCATGTATGTTCTCCAAGACTCGAATTTGGTCTTCTTGATCCTCGAAATATCCAAAGGAGGTGAACATACTGAGAATCACATCAAAGGAATTCTCTCTCCGAAACTCACGCATGTCAGATTCGATCAGATTGACGTCTAGTCCTTCCTCTTTGGCCCGCTTCTTAGCAATCTTGAGATAGTGTTTCGTTCTGTCAACACCATCTACTTTGAAGCCCCTGCGGGCAAACTCCAGAGTATGCCTACCTACCCCACAACAGAGATCGAGTATGTTATCAGCTGGTTGGATATCAAGGAGTGCAATCAGGGCGTCAACCTGATTCGGTGTATGTTCCATACGTTCCTCTGAGAACATCACATTAGTGTGCCTCTCCCAGAACTCGTCCTGT
>CAYFTD010000475.1:0-4503 GCA_964345915.1 uncultured archaeon | reverse complement strand
GGATACAAATGTTCCTTTTTTTCCAAATCAGCAATGTCAACTTTCGTTTTGACAGATTCCTCAATCTCAAGACTCTAGATCCAGCATGCGGGCCTGGGGCCTTTCTTCTGTCTGCCGCTAGACTCTTCCTTTCGCACCGAACCAAACTTCAGAACGCTTGTGAGAAGGGACGACTGAAGTGCGGCGAAATCGAGGGAGATTCCCGTACAGAGTATCTCGATATTGTAGCGAGGGGTCTAAGCGGTGTCGACCTTGATGAGGCTGCCCTCGAGATAGCTCACGTTTCGCTTTCTCTTACTCTGTCCGCAAATGGGTTTCAGATCAAGAAGAAGTCTTTGTCAACAGGACTAAGGCAGGGAGACTCACTCCTTACATTCAAGGGAATGAACAATAATCTTGACCTCGAGTCACATTTCCGAAATCCTGACTCCAGGTTGCCATTTGAGTGGCCTGAGCAGTTTGACAGAATCCTCGGTAGAGAAGGGACTGGCTTTGACTTCGTCTTAATGAACCCTCCATACGAGCGCCTCAAACCGAACTTTGCGGAGTTCTTGCGTGAACGTCTTCTCAAGGGGGACCGCAGAATCCATTCTGACAAGTTCGAGGACCATAAGGCACAGCTTGCAGAGTATGTGAGTTATTTCAGGAAGTCGGGCGAATACAAACTCGCTAATGTGCACACAATAGATACCTACCGTCTGTTCATTGAGCGTGCACTCCAGCTGACTCGAGAGGGGGCGAGGATCGGATACGTAGTGCCTTCAACCATACTTGGAGACCTATCTGCACAGAAACTAAGGCGCGACCTCCTGTTCGGCAACAGTGTTGAGTATGTTGCCGAGTTCGCTGAAGGGAGCAGTCTATTCCCAGGCGTCACTCAATCAGTCTGCGTGATGATTGTACAAAGAGGCGGCGAAACGAGGAGAATCCGTGCCAACTTCAGTCTTGGCGGGATAGAAGAAGCGCGGACTAGGAGCGGATTCAATGTCCATCGGAGAAACATAGAGAGGGTCATGCAGTATTCGATGGTGATCCCGCGCGTGCCGAGAGAGGGTTGGAGAATCCTGGATAGGCTTCATCAGAGTCCCAACATGGGGTCTCTCGCATGGATGACGAATCGGAGAGGTGAGCTTGATCTCACTCTACACAGAGATTTCATTTCCAGTTCAGAACCCGGAGAGAAACTAGTCCGAGGGTCAAATATTGCCCGATATCGCCTGCTGTCGGCTTCTAGGGCTGGTCCGGAGTATGTCAATACGCAGTCATTTCTCAAGGCGCTAGGAGCCTCTAGACGAGCTACTGACATTCGAAAGAATAGGATTGCGTGCCAGCAGATTTCAAACAGGTTTCAACGCTGGAGGCTCAAGTTTGCCCCAGTTTCCCCAAACACAATACTCGCAAACTCTTGCAACTACATCGTGTTGTCGGAGGGGTACAAGTCCGACACTCTTCACTATCTTCTTGGCATTTTGAACTCGGATCTCATGAATTGGAGGTTCGAAGTGAGTAACACAAACAACCATGTTTCAAACCGTGAGTTATCGTCATTGCCTATTGTGGATACAGCGACAGCCGGCAACCGGCAAAAGGACCTAATCAGGTCCCTTAGCCAGCTGGTCAAGGCCGAGATAGCGTCCAAGAAGGGCAAAACGGAGGCAATCGAAGCTCACGTTTTTGCCCTCTATGGACTCACTCCACAGGAAGCGAAGAGAGTCATGATGTACCGCGGAGCGGAAACAGAGGAAACAAGTGCAATTCTCAAGGCTCTGGACAAGCTCCAGTGATTCCTTCGTCCAGGTGGCAGATTGGCCATGTTCGCCCGATTCGCAATGGGGAATTGGACTTGGAGTGCAGCCTGTGACCCTTGCATCATCACAACGCAGCGAGCAATCGGAAGAAGGAAGCCTGCTCTACAACCACGTTTGTGCAAACCTGAGTCAGCTTGACATGGAGGTTGTCCGTGCTGTTCCTCCGGGCGGAAACTGGAAGGACATCCCTCTTGGCATCGCCTCGAAGTCTTCGCGGCTAATGCAGATAAGAAGGTCTGGTGGGCGAACGACATACTACGGGAGGCTTAGATGGGACCTGCCGAGTTACACAATAAACACCTACTTCAACAGACCTGGCAATGGTACCTTCATTCATCCCACACAAGACAGGCTCATTTCTCAGAGAGAGGCAGCACGACTGCAATCCTTCCAAGATGACTATCGTTTCTTGGGGAGTACATCTTCAATATTCAAACAGATTGGAAATGCGGTGCCACCGCTTCTAGCCAATGCCCTAGGAAACCAGATTCCGAAAGGAAACGTTGTGGATTTGTTTGCAGGTGCTGGGGGTTTCTCGACTGGATTGGCTCAGGCAGGACACAAGAGCATCCTGGCATCAGACATCAACTCCCACATGTGCGCAACGTACGAACACAATCACCCGGGATCAGAAGTCATATGCCTTGACATATCGGACCTGATTTCGTTAGCGAACCTGATAGAATCAATTGATGTCAATACTTCTGGGAAGACGCTGAACTTGTTAGCTGGAGGTCCTCCGTGTCAGGGGTTCTCCACGGCCGGGAATTGGAACAGCACTGATTCAAGAAACTCATTGGTGGTCCCCTTCCTCAAGGTGGTTGGAACCATACTCCCAAACTTCGTGTTGATTGAGAACGTGCCTGGAATCCAGTGGATGAATAGTGGAAACACTTTGAACGCCATCAAGTCAGCACTTGAGGAGATGGAGTATGGAACGTCCTCTTTCTTGCTAAAGGCTGAAGAATACGGGGTCCCGCAAAGACGGAGGAGACTCTTTATCGTAGGCTCACGCTGCAGTGAGGTCTTTTCGATTCCGAAACCAATGTTTCTACCAATTCCTCGGGGCTCTCGAAATCAACAGAGCGTACTAGGTTCTGGCGAGCTTGCACGTCCAATTACGGTAAAGGAGGCCATTTCAGATCTTCCTGAGCTCAGACAGGGTGAAGGAAGCGATGTATCCGCGTACGACGAAGAGCTGTGTCAGCATAGCTATCAGGCATACACACGAGGAAGAATCAGCTGGAAAGAACACCTAATCCGGAGAGCCCAGTAAGACTGATTTGGAGATGACCTCCTGATTAACAAGAACGGAGATACGTTTGCCGTCTGGCGACGCGGAGGAGCAACTCAACTTGATAGCGAAGGCTTTGCTGTTTGACCTCATGGGTCCGAAGGTACTTGCTTCAAGTTCCTACGTCAAGGAAGTCACGACCGAGGAGTTCCTCAAGTCTGTCGTTGACAGGTACTCAGAGGTAATGTCCGAACTTCTTCGTAGAGTTGTTCCTGTATCGATAGACGACAAGATAACGTATCTGTCCAGGGTCAACGAAGCAACAATCGTTGTCGCAGTCGGCGATTCTGCTGAAGTCTCTGGGGATGACTTGGAAACTGTTGATGCAATTGGCCAAGAGATGCGCCGGATAATAGGGCGGATTCCAGTCAGAGATGCAAAGAGTATGTTCGCATCGATGGTTGATGAACGGCTTACTGAGGAGGTCTATCTATGCTTTCTCTCTGAATCAAGACCTGCCCCCGAAGACTATTCGGGTCAAGCTGCCGTCACTCTTATGGAATCCCGACGGGACGATAGCACAGGTTTCACAGGCGCCGTAAGGATTGGGCCCTTTGATGTCCACGCAATGCATGTGTCCCCGACTAACTTTGTTCAAATCGGTTGGTCGGACAACCTAAAGAGAGTGCAGGTCTTTGTCCTAATCGTTTCTGCTGAAGGCTCAGACCCTTCGCTTGTCGGTGACGTTGTGAAGAGAATTCGTGATAGCTCTGATGCCAAGATTCTGGTAGTCCCGAGCGCAGACAACGATTTAGAAAAGGCAAGGGAGCTTGAGTCGGCCTACTTTCTTGACCTCTGCGACTCAGTTTCGTCAAAGCCTTCAGAGCTTGTGCTCTCGGTGCTTGCTACGGCCGGGTTTACATACATGCATCCAGAACTAGCACGCGATCGCTGGGCGATAGACGACTCCATAGATAGGGCTCGAGAAGCAAAGGACTTGGAGGAGGAGCCCATAGGACACCAAGCCTTCTTTGTCATCGACAAGCTGTCAGGCGAACCACGATTCACGTATCTCTATGAAGATGAGTCCAAACTGTTCGACATGGCACCAAATCTTGTGGCCGCGATCTCACAGTTCCAGTTTGATAGTTCTAGCCCCACAGCAACTTCCGTATTTCAAGCTGGGGACTTGAAGTATGCTATCATTGAGCGGAGCGACCTCGTGTTCACACTGGTTACGGGGGACAGGGAGGACGTTGAGGTCATGAGGTCTCGTTTTTCGTTCTTGCCAGACCTCTATTTGGACGAGTCCCCTGAGAACACAGAGTCGAGTCAGGACCTCTACACGTCTCCACCATTTACCTTGAAGCTCTTGGCAACTCTTCCTCCAGAGGACCTTCCAGGACGACTTGCGCCTTTTAGAGTGAGTCCACCCGAATGGAACCAATTTGAATCCACTCT
>CAYFTD010000474.1:0-1942 GCA_964345915.1 uncultured archaeon | reverse complement strand
GTCAATCTATTCACAGGGTGACTGAATTCTTACCATGTTTTGGGCCATTTTGTTCATTAACCTCTTCTGAAGGCGAGAACTACCTCTCCAGCTTAAGCTTTTCCGAGCGGAGACGAAGCTGGATCCCTTTTGCCGCTTCAAACTGGGCTCGGACGGTAGCCGCATCATTGGTGACACCGGTCCATCTGGGTAGTGGGCAGGTGTTATTATCCTCTATATAGTAAAGAGAGAGATTGAGCACGTCCCGTGTGACTGCCAAGCCATCAATTCTCTCTCCAGCTCCTCGGCGGATCGCCCACATCACATCACGCATTCGTTTGCCGGATGGCGGCACAGCAGCAAACCGTTGCCAGACGTCACGCTCGGTCAGCCTCGCCGCCTTTAGATAGAGCTCTCCTATCTCTTGGTCATCAACACTGCTCGCAGTATCTAGAAATCGGCTCACGCCTCGTGCGCTGCTCTGCGGCACGTTTTGCCACATAGCGTAACAGCCCGCTGGCAGGTCTTGGTAGGCTGTTCTAAGGATCCTTAGCGAAGCGTTGCTCCAATCTCCTTCTTTCATGAGTCTGGCAGCAGTCTCCAGCTCGTAGCCGGTTGTGCAAATGACCCTCCCCAGCCACAAATGTATGAAGCAGTCTGTGGAAAACATGTGGTTGCATCGATCGAGAAATCTACCTACCTGACCGTCGAAGTCTTTAGCCACACTTGCACCTACAGATTTGATGACAACACCTAGCCAGTGTGAATGTTCAAGCTTCCTGAGGAACTCGTCTTCGCCCGCGTCGACCGCTTCGACCACATCATCTGTCAGAAGCACCCAGTTGCCAGCCTCCACCACGTTGGGAATGCTTGCAGCCTGAAGCCGCTCGTTCCGTTTCGTCTCCTCAGCTCGGATGAAGCGTTCTGGATCCTGCCCTTGCCAACGATCTGCAATGATTAACAGGTCAATGTCGGAGCACGGCCAAGGATCTCTGCGCCCCACGGAACCGATCAACGCCACACCCTTGACGTATGGAAGGTTGCTGAGATACGCTGTCTCTTCAGCCGATACGAGATCAATTCGCTCACGCCATCTACTGAGAGCGAGTTCAGGAGTAACCCAATCTGGAAGTATTTGTGGCCATCTCATGATCAGGATCCTCCCACCACTCGTCGGCTTTATCTAGCTAGACACCCAGAATAGATTGATAAATGTATACTGTCTTTTGGCCCTGCAAAGCTCCTTCCTCCCGCGTTTGACCTAAGAACCAGCAATTCAGACCTATGTATGCATCTGTCCCGGGCTACCAGAACTCAAGCTTTTTCGCACTTTGTTCACCGAATTGAAAGCTGATAACTGCCTTATCAATTGTTCTAGGTGGTTTTCAAACGTTCTCCTGAGATTAAACCCTAATTCTCTCGTCTTCTGAACTGTTCCATCATCCAAATGGAGAACCACATTTCTCTTGTTGCATGACGGGAGGAACATTCAACGTTATAAGTCTGGTTGTCAGAGACCTAATGCCTAAGAGACTGCGAACTGCGGGTAAGTAGGTGTCCAGACTGCCAAAGAAGACGATCTGGACTGAACTGATCTTCAGCTATTTTCCGATAAGCAAAGAAATGTTCTGGCAGCAGATGTTGGCTAGATTGGTTCTTCTTGTCTTGGTGTGGCTTACTGGATTCATAGCTTATACAGCGGATGGTCTAACGATGCAATATGTGTCAAACATGCAGGTCTATTCAGCACTTTTCGGCTCAAGTTTCATTATCCTATTTGGCTCATACATGATGCAAACCCATCTGCATGAAATCATTGTGTCTTTTCGACCATTGTTAAGACTTGACGAATCTCTGTTTCGGAAATTTGTCGAGAGACTAGAACGGTATAGCTTTAGTTTCATTCCTTGTCTATTAATTGGCTTTGTTATCATAGGATTTTCATCAAACCTACCAACAGAAC
>CAYFTD010000473.1:0-3143 GCA_964345915.1 uncultured archaeon | reverse complement strand
TCGGCATGATACCAGAGGTAGTTGTCAGACCATGTGCTGCTCCAGTTGAAGGTCACCATCCCAGTGAAGGAGCTCAGATGGAACTCATCGCTATGTAGTGTGGAATTGGGCTCCCATACTATGTCGACCCAAAGGTACTCTTGGGTCACATTGTAGGTGCTAGTTGAATCATAGACACCCTGAACGTAGTACTGATCGTCAGTTGTTGTCAAATCGCCGTCCAGGTCAAGAGCACCATTCTCCTCGTTCACTGCCCATGTTTCGAGGTCCCACATGTCAAATCTTGGTGCACCTATCACAATCGAATGTTGATCACGAAGAACTGTCACTGGAAGCGCCCTGTAGTCTAGCTTCTCTGACAATCCGTGGGTCCAGTATGCTCTATAGATCATCTCCCTGTTTCCTGTGACATTGTACGATGTCAGGCCACCATCGATGGAGAACTCGAAAGATGGGAAGTTGAATTTCATTTCCCAATCATTCATGAGGTCGATGACCTCCCAAGAGGTCCCGTTCATGGCGTCAATGGTGTAGAACTCCTCCCAATTGACTAGGAAGATGTCATACCACTTACCCTGAAACTCGTACTCCCACAAGACCTCGTTGACAACGGTGGAGTTCAACTGCTTGAATGTGAACTCTGGCAATTCATTGAGGCGGACTTCAGTACCGTTCAGGTCGATGAAGTAGTAGTACTGGACTTCATAGAAGCCTGTGGTGTCATTGTATTCATCCACGGTGTAGAAGAACGGTTCTGGTGTGTAGATCACTGTGCCATTGTCCAGAGTGACGTTGAAGAAGTAGGCTCTCTGGCGCCTAGTATAGTTCATTTCTTCAAGGCTGCTCGTCACCACGTATGTATGCGTTGCATTAGTATAGAAGATCTCGCTTAGTCCAAATATGTCATACTGGCCAGAAACCAGCGTAATCCAATCGTCAACAACGAAACGACGAGTATCAGGATCTGTGTGTCCAATTGCCACAGTCCAATCATGCCAGAAGAGCTCGGGCACCATGATTGTGCCATTGGCTACTGCTGTGAATGGTAGATACTCACGACCCATGGGATCCAACGGTCTGTCCGGGTCATAACTGTATAAGGTCAGGTTATAGAGAGAGCCACTGACGTTTGCTTGGAACTGTGGATAGAAGTAGCCCCCCCCGAATGGATCCCATCCAGGGGCAATCGGCTGTATTGGATAGGCTGCACCCTCAATATAGACCAAGAGATTACGCTTGGTCACGAAGTTAAGATCCCAGATGCTCCAAACGTCTGCACCAGGATAAGGCAGAGGGTAGTTCGTCCCTGAAATCTTTGCAAAGGCAAAGAACCTAGTTCGTGGTTCCTCAACCCAGTAAGTCCTGCCCATGTAGTCTGCACGGAAGAGTCTGTGCCAGCAGAAGCAATCGAAGAGATATAGCTGAGAGTCAGTAATGTTCCAATAGAAGTACATGCCTAGGGACTCATCGTACCAGACATCCACTCTCTCGTACGTTTCGTTCAAGTAAAGGACATAGTGGTCATACTCCCATATGGGTTCTACAGCGAGGTAGATTGGCATCGTCACATTCGCATAGACAACGAAGTTTTCTGTTGCGAAAGCTGGTGCCTTGTCGATTATTGTTGAGTTGTAAAGATAGATTGGCACTCCATCGAAGCCAACGACAATGGGCGTCCCGTTTATTGCGACAAGGTAGTCAGCATGTGTGAACCGGTTCCATTGAGTCCAGTTATCGAAGGACAAGAACCACTGTCCATTGTCGAGAGTTATGTTGTAGATCAAGACTCGGTTTCCGCTTCGAATTGGTATTTGAGTCCCATTCTCCAGCTCATACCAGTAGACCCATGCTCCACTGTAGGCCTCAGTGTTTGGATCCCATCCTTCTGGGTCCCACCTTTCAAATACGACTCTCTCCTCTAGAGTTCCCGCTCCTGTTTCATCGTAATAGCTCTTCACTGGAAGCTCTTGACCACCGATGACTATGTAGGGGAATCCCTTCTGCATGTAGAGTTCGCCAGTATCATTGTTCCTGAAGACTTTGTCACGGAATGGCTGCGTGATGTGGAGTTTCTTAGTCGCGTTCTCAAAGGAGTAGACCTTGTCCTCTATCCATCCAGCGACTAGGTGCAAGTCTTCACCTGCTTCATAGTCCACGACCCACGTCAGGTTGCCGTAGTAGAAGTTCCAGTTCCACTCCATATCAGGAATCTCTGGTCGGGGTGTCACATCGAATAGCACGCGTATGTCATCGCCTTGAATTGCAAACGAGTAGTTACCAACGTCAAAGTAGTTGACTAACATTACTGATCTCCGGTCTTGGAACGGGAACCATTCTGTGGTCCAGTTTCCAATCTCATGGTCCCACCAAAGGTCCTGCCAGTAGTCGCTCACAACCACCGTTGGCTGCCATTCCCAGACCCCGGGAATCACTTCGACATATACTTCCTCCACGTGCTCTCCGTGACCCCATACTGTTCTCTGAGTGTAGTTGTAGACTTTGGTCTCAAACCTTCCCTCGTTATCTACTCGAATCTGAACCTCCACCTCAGAGTGTTGCCACCATTCCTCACCCGCGTCAAAGCCCATCTTGTCGTCCCAGCCGCGAAGAACAAGACCAATGCCATCAATGTCATCGGCAAATTCGACTCCGCCCTGGAGCATAGAATTGACAGTGAAGGTTTCTCCCCGATTCGCATGGAACATCCAGCTCGGATGGTACGGTTGTCCTTTGTGAGTCAGCCTTACAACAGCGGTCGGACTCTCAATCGCTAGTCTGCGCAACAATTCTCCTGCTGCTCTGTCGGCTTCGGTTGCAATTGGGAGATCAGTTGTCCTAGCCAAGCCCTTCCCATTCACGTCGAACACTCGATCGTCTACCCAGAGCGGTTCAGAACCGAGCTCTCCGCCGGTGGGCAGCAGATCATCACTGATGTGTCCCCTGAAGTTAACGATATAATCTTGGCCTACTTTGTAGGACCCACTCGCGGTTTCATTCAGGATATAGCTCTTCGGCAAACCTCCATCAGAGGGCCATGGTAGATACTCTTTGAACCAAGTTTCGATCCACTTGCCGCCCCACGGGTCATCTATCCACTCATATCCACGGAAGTTGAATACAAGGTTGGCTGTGAACGAATCGTT
>CAYFTD010000472.1:0-4362 GCA_964345915.1 uncultured archaeon | reverse complement strand
TCAAGAACATCGTGAGTTCCAGCCATCTTCTGAACCTCATAGCCTTCGCTAGGTGTGAGAAACGAAAGGGATGTTGCCTGACCCAGCTTTGTTGGATATGCTCCACCACTTCTGACCCTAATCATGTGCTTTCGGACTAGATGCTTCAGTGCGTCTGATGGTGGGACAGAGGAGGACAACATTCTCAGATAGGTCCGGGCAATGTCCTTGAGATTGACGAGTCCGGTGGAGCAGACTGTGGCAAGGATTTGCTCTGAACACATCTCTGTGTCTGAGAAAGGCTCCACACTCTCAATGTCGCCTCCGAGAAGCTCGGCCGCTATCTCATCCTCATACTTGTCCTGACCAGCATGATACTTCTTCTCTGGCTGGACAATGAGGTAGACCTTTCCATGATCGTGTTTGCCTAGACGACCCGCGCGGCCTAGCATTTGTTCGAATTCTGCGTTCGAAAGCCAATCAGCGCCCATTGCTAGTGACTCAAAGATAACTTGGGAAGCAGGCAGGTCAACACCGGCCCCTAGGGCTGCAGTTGTGACAACGCAGGCATGCTTCTGTTTGGAATAAGAAGTTTCTATTCTCCTGCGTTGAGAATAGGATAATCCTCCATGATACACGGTACTGGAAACTCCGTGTTCGCGTAGCCAATCACTGATCGAGTGCGCACGCCGCCTTGAGAAAGTGAAGATGATTGATTGACCCTTACTGCCCATGCTACTTCTGTGACGAAACTCTTGCTGGACAAGCCTGCGCGTCATTCTACGCTTGTCCTCATCGCTTCTCGCAAACACAAGATGACGTTCAAGTGGTACGGGTCGACCAGTGTAGTTCACAAGCTTGAAACCAAGATCCTTCGCGAGCGATTCCGGCGACCCAACCGTTGCGGAGAGAGCCAGAATCTGCGCATTAGGGGCATGAAACCTTATTCGCGACAGGAGACCATCGAGTTCTGGACCTCGCTCCGGATCTGCTAACATCTGAATCTCGTCAACAACAATTGTTCCAATCTCTCCGAGCTTAGAGGACTCTCCAGAGCGGAATACGAAATCTAGAGCCTCGTAGGTAGCACAGACAATGTCTGATCTCTCAATATCAGTATCCACAATGACTCTCGCTTCCCTTCCCACGTCTAGCCTTGACATCCCGACGCGAATGCCAACTCGCACTCCTAGCATCCTATACCGGCTTCTGAACAGCTCATACTTCTCGTTTGTCAAAGCCACGAGCGGAGCTAGATAGATCATCTTCTTTCCATTCATTGCCCCAAGAACACCCGCAATCTCTGCCAGGAGTGTCTTACCTGAAGAAGTAGAGGAAACAACCAACAAGTTCCTCCCTTTCTGAAGACCAGCATCTAGAGCTTGTTCCTGGATAGGAAGGAGTCTCTCAATACCGTCTGAGAGAAGGACCTCTTTCAGGCCCTCGGGGATGTCAAGGGTTTCAATCTTCTGACCCTTGCCGAGGTTTCCAACATCGATGGTGTCAAAGAGCGTGAGATCACTCTGTTTGGCTGGATCAAAGCCCGGTGCGAGAAGATCCAAAAGCCTTGGGACTGAGCGTACAGTTCCGAGCTGCCTCTCAAGATGTTGAACCATGCTCCGGGAAAGATTGATTCTCATACTCTTCAGGTCTGTTCGAAGGTCGCTTCGGGCACAAGTAAGACAGGATGCTTCCGTTTCAGAGACCCTGATTGCATTTCTTCTAGTAAGAACGGTCAAACGATTATCTCTCATGCAACTCTCACAGGTTGGAACCACTCGCGGTTTCTCAGTCTGAAGTCTTTGAAGAAGATTCTCAAGGTCACTTTGGAATGAAGGCTTCTGAGAACGAGGGACTATGATATTTCGAGCCTTCCTAAGCAGTGCATGCGATTCTTTTGGTTGATAGTACACGGGCTTGTTAAACTTGACAAACCAGAACCGTTTGATCTCCATGAGGTCATCTTTTCGATAGCTGTACTCAACAAGGCCGGAAAGCTTGGCCCTCTGTCGATCCAACAGGACGTCTGAGAAGACCTCTACTCTTGTGGTCATCTCCTGTCGGCCGCTTCGCAACACAATTGTGTACGGCTTGGAGAGGATCTTCTGGATGCTTGCATCAGCCACTTCCAATTGATGGTCCTCGGAGAGGAAGCACGACGCGGCTGCAATGACTCTTTCGGTACCGTCACAGTTCGAAGATGAATGCGTCAGTGTTATCTTGGACTATCGAGAGAGTTTCATCGTACTCATCACGGATTGCCTCTATCCCCGTCTTTGTGTCTACTCCGGCCTTCTCAACAATCATCCAGTCAGACATGACTTGGATATCAACAAAGCTGCTGAACTTGAGATATGGAGTAGCCATCACCTTCAACCTGTCGGCCTCTTGGTATCGCATCTTCTCGAACCATTCAACAAAGGGGCGATACATTGGACCGTTTGTGCCAGCCAGGATGAATCTGGCCCTCTGCGTTCCGGAGATATGTGAAACGTTAATGCGTCTGATCATCTCGTCGTAGTGTGCCGTTTGAGGTACGCTTGCATCCTGCCTTACTTTGGCCAAAGGATCAGCAGCAAGTATATTTCCCTTTTCGACAACGAGCTGTCTGATGATAGTGACTATCTCCTCTTGCTTCTTCGTACCAAGTGGGTCAATGACCTCTGGATTGATGATATCGACAAGAGGTAGTGGTTCATCCATTCTCAACTGTGTCGGATCGAACAAGAGTGCCCCGAGCTGCTCAACGATGTCGACACGTCTGTTCCCACTTGTTGCTGTGCCCTTGAAGATCCCGGGTCCGACGAGAACGGATATCACTTTGTCCCCACGAATGAGTGACCATAGCTGCCGTGATACCATCAGTGCCTTTCCAGTCAACTCTGTATCTTTGAGAACACCAATGTCAAAGTCATACGCTTTCACGTCGAGGAGCCAGAAGAGCGGTACCGAAGTCATTCTATCCCCCCAAGTATACTTGTGCCAATGAAGCCAAGCACAATTTCAGCCGCCTTGTCATCTTGCTCATCCATTGACAAGCCGCCCAGCTCGGATCGATAGCTCTCCATAGTATCCTCACTAGTGGTCTTCTGTAGTCTGAATCGGTCCTCAAGTTCCCTAATGCATCTTTCAACAGCATCGAACACACTGTTTCCCTGATACTTGAGATATCGAATGACTCGACCGACACGGTCCGCCAAATAACTGACTCTTTCTTCCTCGGGTCTACGCTTGGCAAGCATTACGTCTCGCTCAAGAAAATCAAATGGCGAAGTAAGGTCAGGCTCAGTTTTACTGCCTCGAGTCGATGCCATTCCGACAGCAACGTAGGCAGACCGGTCTCCTCTTCCCGTTGGGCGGGGGGCGATGTGCACCAGAAGGTGGGCAGTTGCATTTACCGACATCTGGTCTAAGGGTTGCCCGAGGTCGTCGATGAGCTCGTGGAGCCGACTAGTCGACATATCCATGGTTGCTGAGTCTGACGCCTGCTCAAGAACAGCCGCGAGCTTCCTCAGAAACGCCTGATTTCTCCTGCGCAAGTGATTCAGTCGACCTCTTAATGTACTGAGTTTCCATCCCGTTACAGCGGGACCAAAGGCTATCAGAACATCCTCGCTTGTGGACTTTGGATGCTCCGTGAGCCATGTTTCAATTAACGGGGCCATGAACGTCTTTGCTAGTTTGATACGAGACGCCAAGACAGGGATGACCTTCTCAATTGGAAGTGGCTCGTCTTCAAGGATGCTTTCCAAGTTGGCCAGCTCACGTGTCTTTAGCCCGAGCTCTCGCACGAACTTGCCATATAGATACTCAATCCACTTCCCTTCTCTGAGTGCGAACTCCATAACGTTTCCGGGAAGGTCCGGGACAGGATCGCCAATTGACGCCAGACGTTCAAGCTCGTGAGAGAGGAGACTATTGGTTTCCCTCGGCTTTAGGATTCCATCAAGTTCGATTAGGTAGGCTACCGTTGCTATCTGAAACGAACATGAGAGCTTCTCAGATATTCTGTCGGCCTCCGAAGCTGGCACTCTGCGAGCTCGTTCGCGTAAGTCCGCATGCGTTTCCGCAAACTCGTGGACCAACTTCTGGCGACTCGCAACGGCCAGTTTCTCGAGGTCAGGATCTAATAGCACAGGTGAAACCTTCTGTTGCTTGACGTGCATGTTGTTGTCTAGCCTTTTCAGTTGGTGCTGAGAGCGTCAACAAATATGTGTTATGTAGACTAACTCAGAAGATTAGCAAGATTGACCTTCTGGAGTGGTTTCAGACGGGTGGCAAAACTCAGTTGCCATAGGATAGAGCTGACGCCAAACTAGAATCCAATTGACAGCAACAAGAAATGAATCCCAAATCCAATGAGTATCGATCCGAGCGCAATAG
>CAYFTD010000471.1:0-3987 GCA_964345915.1 uncultured archaeon | reverse complement strand
TGCGATGCAGGCTCATGCAATCACTGAATAGCCGATTATGACTTGTCTTCATTGCGTCGAAACCTGCACGATTCTTGCTGGTTTCTCCTTGATGTCGAAGTCTTTGAGATACTGATGAGGCACTAGGTTCTCAAAGGCCCTGCTGCAAAGATTTGCATAAGCCTCAGGATCATACCTTGTCGTATCATCAAAGAGCTCTACCGCTTTGACCCGTCGCATTGGGCTCTCCGACTCGGCACTCACTAGGACATAACGCACCTTCTGTCCTGCGTGAAGCTCTCTGCCGCTCTCCACCAGCTGGTGCGCGACTATGGCCGCCCTAGACATGGCCCGGTATTCGTGCGGCTCACGCGTCAAGCGTGTATGTAGAATCAGATCCCTCATGTCCACATCTCCCTTGTACAACTTCTCAATGTAATCACGACACACCAGATGTGCTTCAGGTATCTTCTCTATGAACTCGGTCTTGTTGTGGGCGCGTGCAAATGTCTTAATCATCTCCATTTGGCAGTCACCCACGTAGAGGCATGTGTCCCGTCGTCTGGTTTCTATACCGCGAGTCTTGATGCCCCCATTGGCATAGACTCCATAGTATCGGTTTAGCGGTGCAATAGAAGGATGTAGTCGCGATGACGGGATTACCATCCATCTATACACACCCTTAGGGGACATGGTAATGTCGACCGCATCGGAAACCCTTCTGCAGAACTCAACGACTCTGTCATACTTCGGTTCCCCGTTCGATCTCATCCATACCGAGTCAACTATACCATGTATCAACTCAAAACCCATCTCTTCGCCAATCTCTTGAGTTCTCAGAAGTACATCTCGTGCAAGTGCCGTGACAGCCGTGTGCGCCTCCACTCGCCCAAATCGGGCGTTCTTGAAACCAAGATAGCCAAAGCATGACACCAGCACCCCCTTCAGTGTGTTCTCCATCAGTCTGTACTTCTTGGCATCATGCCCCTCCTCAATCTGCTTCTTGAACTCCCTACGCTTCTTCACGACCAGTTCAAGCGACTCTGAAACGATTCCTCTCTTTCTCGTGCATAACCGAAATGGCACCTCTGGAACCCTGATACAGTACTTCTCATCATATTGACAGTCTTCAAGTGTGCAGATTGTTTCTGGGCTGATATTTCGGTTCACCATCAGAGTGGGATACATTGAGGAAAAGTCGCACTCTGCAATGTTCTCGTAGATGTCTGGCTTTGGTTGGAGAATAAGCCCTCCCCTGTCAACGGCGGCCAGTTCATTCACAGACTTCAGGAATTCCGGATTGCGTTTCACTGGCGGTATCAGAATGTGCCTCTTGTAGGCATTATAGTACTGTACTGCTGCATTGACACTGCCTATTGACATCCTTGCAACTCTCTGAGGCTGTGCAAATGCCAGTCTACAACCCTCGACGACTCCCGCCATTCCGGATGGTGAGTAGTAAAGGCTCCCCGACCGGTCAATATGGATCCGCCCATTGAACATGACCTGATTGCCTGCCCTGTAAACAATCTGGTTGTACTGCCAGAATGACTTTGGCTCGCGATGCACAACCTTCAGTGGAGTTCCATCACGTGACATCACGAGCTTCGCTCCATTCAGCTTTGCTCGTAGAGTCAAATATCTGAAGAGACTCTCATCACCGCCTCGACTCACAATCACGTCCGGATCGATTCCGTCAACAGTCCGCTGAAACTCGAGTAGAATCTCCTTTTCACTATCACCTTCTATTCGGATAGTCAGTCCCCTGTGATAGATGTCTATGTGGTGTATCTTGTCATCTATCCTAGGGAAGATCTGTCGGGTGTCAACGAACACTTCAAACCCAATCTCTTCCAGGTCGGGAATCTCATACTCGGAATCCTCTCGCCTGTCAAGACATCGTATCTGGGTGACAGTGTTGTCATCTAGCTCGAACTCAACCCTCCCAAATGGGAAGATCTCCTCGTTGATGAAGAACTGCTGCACTGGGTCGATATCCGCGTGGAACACAGTCGTTCCCGGTATTCTCTCTAAGTCCCTTGCCACCTCCCAGAGCGCGTCTGGTGTGGTAAAGACCTGCAGCACTCGGCTCTTCTCATCATCATAGACACTGACATACTTCTTGACAAACTTCGTTCCAGTCACTCTTTGATGTGTACGTACGGCGCTGAAGACATCTGTATCAGTCCACTCGAGTCCCTTCATCTGTTCGCTATTGACAAAGACTGATGGATTGAAGTCTCGATACAAGTAGCCCCGAGTCTTTCCATTGGTCTTGATCCAAAGGGTCAGGGCCTGGTCCCTGTGGTTCACACTGGCATCAAGAAGCCATCCGACCTGCCTCATCAGGTCCCCTTCTCCTGAGCTCTCTTCTCAAGCTCATTGAGCCTCAATTGGAGTTCGTCGACTTCCTTGAGCAGCTCTGCCACTGTCGAAACAAGAGCCACTTCCATTACTCTTGGTGTGACTATCATAGTTCCAGCATCGGCGTACTCTCGGGCATAATCAAAGACGCGATCAAGTACTTCTCTGTTCTGAGGCTTCAGTACTCTTCGGAATCCCTTCCATCTTGCTTCTTCAACTCTAATACTATCACGGAAAGTGCGTGCAGTTCTACCCATCATCATCCCTACTCGTGAGAGTCCGGAGACTAAGGCGGCGGTCTCTGGACTAGTCAGGCCAGATGGTTAGAACGCCGTCAATTGTGGCTTTTATGGAACACAACTGTCCGTCCGAGGGAATAAAGGTGAGGGGGACAGTCATCCGAGACTAATTCCTGCTCGGACTCACCTATTCTTGCTCTATGCGGCCTTCAAAGCGCGACTTGCCAGGAACGAACTTATCACTCCCAACATCTCATGGGGCTGATAGAAGATCGAGTTCTTGTCATATAGAAGGCGAATACTGGCTGGGAACTCTTCATCCTCGTCCTCGAATATTAGCAGAACTCTTACCTTCGGCAAGAATGAGACTTCAAACCCGGCATCGCCAAAGTCCACTCTCTTGGCACCAAGACGCTCCAGACCTTGGAAGAGTTCTTCCCTCTTCTCCAAGAAGGCTGAGGTCATGACATTGACGTCCTCCTCATCAAAAGAGAATCTACATGCCCATGAGCCACTGAGCGCATTGAACTTGACCCATTCGTCTGTAACGCCCTTGTCTTGCGCCTTGCTGTAATAATAGAGAAATGGAACAAGTCGATTGACGCTGACCTTAACATCCGCAAGCGTATCGACAGCTTCACCGGTTTCAATGTTCACTCTGATACCGAGGATGTCAACATGCTCGCCACTGACTCCCAGTCGACCCTTGATTGTCTTGATATCTTCCCCGAAGTTTTCCCAATTCCAAAATGCCGAGCTCGTGTCGAACTCCTCTATGTTGAACCTCGCCGCAAGCTCACGAGCGAGGTTCATCCAGTACTCAAGAATGTCGTCCGCCATTGCAGCTCAGAATTCATGTCCCATAACCACCTTTCACTCTTTCTCTATGTACTTGGATGGAACACCGTCTGTTTCGTTCCTTGGTTCATACATCCAAACCTCTTTTGTCGAAATGAATAAAAGGGGGTCCCGAACCACAATCCGTAGGAAGGAGGTGAGTATATGCCGACTTTGTTCGCGGTATACAACTTACAAGATAAAGGAAAGGCTGAAGAATACGACAAATACTTGGCTAGCACCAAGGTTCCAGGAATCAGAGGAGCACCTTGGTGCACAGAGTTCAATACTTGGAGAATCGATCAAGTTCTTGCACCTGCAGTTTCTGAGCCGGAAGGAGAGTTGCCTTCCGAATCTCCATACATGTATGTCGCCAAGATTGAAGTATCAGATCTAGATGCAATGGTGGCTTTTCTTGGCACAGATGAAGGCAAGGACTTTGTCAAGTCCTGGAGCGTCTACATTGACGCCAGCGCTATCTTCACAATGGGACAAGAAGTCTAGCAGTCACAAGCAGTCGGGGTCAGACCCATCAACACTGTTGGAGCAGAGTCAGCCATCAGGGCCG
>CAYFTD010000470.1:0-3593 GCA_964345915.1 uncultured archaeon | reverse complement strand
GGAACTCGACTGACTTAATGGTGCCTTGCATCCACTCGAAGGATGAGTCATCAAGCTTTGACAAGTCCTGGTCTTCGAAGGGGACATACGCATCCTCCGTCATCAGAATCCGAATCTTGTCCGTGAATCGAGTTAGTGAGTTTGCAATGTGCAACGCACTACCCACAGTCCCTGCGTTGACCACCAATACATCCTTGTCCTTACACAATGGGGCCTCGCAGTCGGGGCAATAAAACGCAGCATTTCCTGCACCTGCAACCGGCAGCCAGCCCCGCCACTTACCGTCCACCTTGGGGTGTTTCCTGGCTGTTCCTGTAGCAAAGAGAAGTGTCTTGGCGTGGTATTCGCTCTTGTCTTTGGCACGAAAGCTCCTGTCCGTCTTTACGGTGAGATTCGGGTACCTGCCCGAAACCTGAACCACGTTTGCTTCTTTGAATTCCGCTCCTGCAGAGCGAGAAACGCCCTGTATTTGTCGAAGAAGTGTCCTCCCCTCATGATAGGGTTCCCCAGACGCGAAATTCATGATGGTGTTTGTGTGGAAGTACATGGGGCTGCTTCCACGATCAAGGACGAGAACTTTACGCTTGTGAAACGCCAAGTGGAGTGCTGCGGAACATCCCGCCGGGCCTCCACCTACAATGATAGTGTCATAAATGTCGGATGTCATTAGTGGTCCTCCTATCGCACCAAGAGAGTTAGCTATAGTTATTTATAACTCTATGGGGAAAGGCTGAGCCTCGTCTGAGGGGGGATTCTTCTATTGGATAAGCGATTTGCTTTTAACAACAAATGCTGACCTGTAGGCACATACTGTCTTATGAGGGAGAGAAGACTATGAATCGCACTTCTAAACTGGCTGTTATTCTGCTTCTGGCCACCCTAATGTGTTCAATGCCAGTAGTGGCTCAGACGAATCAGGGATTCGAATGGGGGTTCGGTCAGGATGATGTCTTTCATTTCATGATGTATGTTGAAGGGGATGGCTTGTCGATTGATGACGAGATCTATTTCGAGCTTAACCAAACACTCCCAACGATTCCAGATTCCATGGATAACTGGACTGACATTCCCTGGGGTTTGATAAGCCCTCCTCCGCCCCCGGGACCTGTGATGAACACCTACTACGCCAACGGGACCGAATTGGGTATCGAGATTCTCATCTTGGCGGCCGTTTACAACCTGTTTCTGCCCGTCGGCAACTGGGCTCTCTTGAGTACGTTAGCTCAAGACACCCTTCCACTTGAGAACCTCACGCTTGACTCTCAAGACCCGTACTTCTGGGGATATAGCTGGGAAGACGCCGACTGGGTGGTGAATGGTGATCCTCCCACAATATACTCGAACTACACTCTCTATGTCCACGTGGACTACCTGAAGGTCGATGGATTCCTATCACACTACTCCGTTGACGCCTACAACACAACTACAAAGGAAAAGACTGGTACAGTTACTCTAGCCAGACTTGGAATCGAACAATACAAGGAAACGACAGCCCCTACTCTCAACCATCCGGCGGACATAGAATACGTACAAGGGCTAACAGGCAACGGCATCACTTGGAGTCCTTCAGATGAATACCCTGCCAGTTATCAAATACTCCTCGACGGAAGCATTGTCCGCTCTGGTATCTGGAATTCCACGACAGAAGATATTGTCGCAGTAGTTGACGGTCATGTTGTGGGCGATTACAATTACACCATAGTTGTCGCAGACGTTCGAGGAAACACTGCCGTAGATGAGGTAATGGTCACTGTTCTTCTACCTCCGTTCGATCCCTTGATTGCAGTAATAGGAATCGGAGCGGCCGGTGTCGTGCTCGTGATTGTGGCCGTAGCTATTCGGAGAAGATAGAATCTGAGCCGCATGTGACGCGAGAAAGAGACCATCGGTGACTCCTAAGCTGAAAGACAACCAGTGCTAGCTTCCATTCCAAGGTCAAATGCCTTGGAGTTTGCCGCGGTTGTCTTAGGAGGAACTAGTGCCAAGACCGCCTTTCTAACCTCCTCTGCAGGTATTGGGAAGTCTTCACAAGCAACTGTAGCTCCTATGAGAACAGAGTTCTCAGTTCTAGGATTGCCGGCTTCGATGGCCATGGCCAAGGAGTCTAGAAGAACGACTCTATCGGTTATCTCTCTAATTGTGTCAACAATCTGTTCCACTCCAAGATAATTCGTCTGCCTTTTCTTATCTAGTGCGACTTGCTCTGTTTCACTGACAGCAGGCATGATTCGGTTGCTCATAATCACCACGCCGTTCTCCTTCAAGTACTCAATATACCTCAGGACTTCGGTTGCTTCCATAGCAATCATCATGTCAGCCTTCCCGTATGGAATCAGAGGCGAAAACGACTTCCCAATTCTAAAGTGGACATAGATGGAGCCCTGTCTCTGCGAGAGACCATGCTGCTCCCCAGTCCTCACCTCAAGACCTGCGTCGACAGCTGCTTTTCCAAGAATGGCTGAAAGCAACATCAACCCTTGTCCGCCGACGCCAGAGAACATGATGTTGTATGTTTCACTGTCGCTCATCTCTTCACCTCCAAAGATCTAGGAGCGTCTACTGGACAAACCTGTCTACATTCAAGACATCCGTCACAGAGGTCCTGCTGTATCATCATCTTGTGATCAGTGTCATCGACAGTGATAGCTGGACAATAGAAATCACGGACACATGCGTATATCTCTCGGCAAGTGTCTTTGACGTTCTCACTCGGGATTATCTTCTCTCCTCGTTGTTTCTTCAGTCTGTCTCCATAGAGAGCACAATCACGTCGTGCTATGATTACGTTGAAGCCATCTGCTTTGATTGCTGCCTTGATGGGGTCAATGCAGTCACGAGTTTCATAAGGATCGATTATAGTGACACTATCTGCTCCAAGCCCCTCGAATAGCTTCTCCATATCGATCTTTCTCGCGGCGTGGCCTCCAGCGTTGAAGGGAGAGTTGGGATTGAACTGCTGGCCAGTCATCGCAGTCACAGAGTTGTCCAGTACGAACAGTGTGACGTTTGAGTTGTGATGAATGAGATTGACTATTCCTGGCAGCGAAGCGTGATACAACGTGGAATCTCCGACCATGGCGATGACCTTGTCCTCTAGCGCCAGCTCCATCCCAGCAGACAATCCCAAGGAGGCACCCATCGCTAGCATGGAGCCGCTGAACACATTTGGAGGGAGAAAAGCCATCGAATAGCACCCAATGTCGTTGTTGAATACGATCTTGTCCCGGATTCGCAGTTGCTGGAGTGCTTGCCTAAATGCCCACAGAGTCCCCCGGTGCGGACAGCCCGGACAGAATATGGGGGGTCTCTCTGGTAGAATCTCCTTAAGCCTGGAGGCCTTCTGCAGAATGGCTCCGTAGTCTATGCTCGGCTTTCTTGAGAGCAAATCCGCAAGTACTTCTTCCACTATGGGAACATTGTATTCAAGGGCTTCAGAGAAGTGACCAGACTTCTTGCCTATGATCTCAAGATTTGGATTGATGTCCTTGGCAATTGCGGTAATCCGAGTTTCAAGATACGGAGTCAGTTCTTCTACCACGACCAAAGTTCTTAACGATTTGATAAATTCGGCAATCTTCTTCTTTGGGAGAGGA
>CAYFTD010000469.1:0-2138 GCA_964345915.1 uncultured archaeon | reverse complement strand
GATAGTGCTGGCAATTTCCTGCCAATGGTGAGGTTGCGCGTTAGCTGAGTCCAGTTGGAATAGCTCCTTTTGGCACAAGTCGACATTGCCCATTCCCTTTGGCAGTCTCTCCAGAAGTGTTTCAACAGAGAGTCCAGGTCTCAGTACTTCGGTATGTGAATCGTATACGCTGGAGATGGTCCCTCCCGTTGTAATTAGACACACCTTTGCTGTTTCCGGCTGCGTCAAGGTCTTCACCAAGCGTTGAGTCAAGAGGATGATTTATTGGTGTTCCGATGTGTGGAATCGTAATCCGGTGATATTGAATGCACGACCTTGTGATTGTTGGTGGAGGGCCAGCAGGAGCAATCTGTGCAAGAAGGGCCGCACTGAACGGTCTTGACGTGCTCTTGTTAGAGAAGGAAGTTCATCCGAGACCAAAACTCTGTGGAGGAGCGTTAACCCATCGTGTTACAGACCTACTCGATTTCGATCTCTCTCATGTTGTGCAGGCTGAAACCAATGGAGGACGTCTATACTCTCACTCAGGACAATGTCTAGAACTTAGCCGAAGTGACTACGTCGGCTATCTGGTCAACCGCCCTGAATTCGACAGGTTTCTCATCCAGAAGGCAAAGAGGGCTGGGGCAGAGGTATTAGAGAACACCAAGGTCTTGGCAGTTGAGCAGCTTAGGTCTGGAGTCAGGGTCCTCACCCATGGTGACTCCCACAGAGCACACCTATTGGTGGGTGCAGATGGAGTCAATGGGATTGTTGCAAGACAGACACGACTCCGCGACAAATGGTCATCAGACAGCGTTGGTCTGTGCATTGCTGCAGACTTTCGAATGGACCCAGACGAGATACTTAGAGTGATGGCTCTGACTGATTCAGAGTCTTTGGGAATCGAGCTTCACTTGGGATTAATCCCCTGGGGATATGGATGGTGCTTTCCCAAGAAAGAGGTACTGAACATAGGCATCGGATGTAGGCTGGATCATGCAGCCAACCTTCGTAATCATTGGGAGCCATTCTTGAGAAGATTAGAGAATCTAAAAGGAGTCAGACTTGCTACTTCCGAAAGGAACGCATTTCGTATACCTCTAGGGGGCGTCAAGGCAAGATATGTGGCCAGAAGAACTGTGCTTGTCGGAGACGCTGCTGGGTTGGTTTCGCCAGTGACGGGAGAGGGAGTCTATTATGCAATAAAATCGGGAAGACTGGCAGCCGATGTTGCATCGGAGGCCGCAGAGATGAAACAACCTCAACATATACACCTCTATGAGCAACGATTGAGAGAGTCAATCTTGAACGAACTTCGCGCCGCGCGCTACATCGCTGAGATTCTGTTCAAATCAAAGAAGAACATGACCATTGCGTTCAGGATTGCTGAGAAAGACCCTGTAATGAGAAACTACATCCTGGACTTTGCTACGGGAGCTAGACCTTTCCCTCAAGTCCGCAGAAACATGGTCAGACGAATGCTGACTCGTTATCCAATGATGGCCTTGAGAATGAGGCTCTAGCTAGTCACTAACGGTCACGGTGAGACTACCTTGGTTGACCCGTCCAGACTCAACTGTATCCTCATGAAGTCCTTGGCTAGGATTGAATTTGGCAGGACTCCACGAGCCTCCTTTAGAATCTGTGTCCCATCCCCATAACGTGGGCTATAGTGAGTGAGCACAAGTAGTTTGACATCAGATTGCTTTGCGAGTTCTGCAGCAGAAAGAGCAGTCATATGACCCCTCTCCTCAGCAAGATCAGAGTGTTCCGAGGTATACATCGCCTCGGAGATTAGAACATCAGCATCCTTTGCGGCCTCTCTAAGGTTGTCACATGGTCGTGTGTCTCCAGTGTAGACAACTTTCAGAGGTCGCGGTCTTGAGCCAGTGACATCCTCTGGTCGGACTTCTCTTCCATCGTCCAAGACTACTGCTTCACCGTCCGCCAACTTCCCCCATAGAGGCCCCCTTGGTACACCCATGTTCTTTGCCTTATCAGGCAGAAACTCTCCCGTCGGTCGGTTGTATGTCATCTCATAGCCAAAGGCAAGACCCCGATGTTCCACTTTAAAAGCTCGGACTGCGATATTGTCATTCTCAAAGAGTGCTGCGCCTTCAATCCCGTACAAGGTCGTCTTGAAGGTAGTTCTGAGA
>CAYFTD010000468.1:0-4758 GCA_964345915.1 uncultured archaeon | reverse complement strand
CAAGGAGAAGCAGGTTGTCAGAAACAGTATTGAGTTCATTCTGGAGAGTCAGAACAATGACGGAGGATGGTCACAGTTGGGTTCGAAGAAGAGTGACCCCGAACTGAGCTCAATACTTGGCTTTGTGCTAAAGAAATGCGCGAAGTACAAATAGCGTCCAGCCTGTGATTGACCATGGAACTCAAGGAAGTTGCAGTACTAGAGGTGGATGGCCAATGGGTGGCTGGCGTCTTCACATCGTCAGGTCTCTACGCGACATCATTGCCCAGAAGAACACGAACGGAAGCGATTCAAGCAGTCAATGCCGAAGGTTTGGCTGAAAGCCAAGAGAGCAACCATCACAAGGTTCTCGAGGCAGTCTTTGCCATCGCAAATGGACAGGAACATCCGATCTTGCGAAGTATTCGTCTAGACTTCTCTGACTTGACTGAGAAACAACGCACGGTAATGGAAGTTACACTCACAATTCCCAGAGGAGAAACGGCAACCTATGGAACCGTAGCAACCCGAGCTAAGATTCCAGGTGGAGCCCGTTTCGTGGGGAATGTCATGGCGCAAAACAGATTCTGCCCCATAGTGCCGTGTCACCGAGTTGTAGCCACCAACGGTCTAGGTGGTTATGGGTCTGGACTTGACAAAAAGGCCGAGATCCTAGCCCTGGAAGGCGCCTTCGCGGACTAATGTATCATAACGCTTTAAATAGGTTCTAATAGTTCTAATTGTGGGACCTATACGGAGTGTGTGTGGTTGAACCTAAAAGTGCGCAGAGACGAAGAAATAGTCGAACTACGCAAAGTGGAGCTCGAGTCTCTTAGCCCGCCGCTGTTCAGAACGTATATCGGATACAACTCTCTGAAGCGACTTGGTTACTCAATATCATTCATACGCCCTAAGAAGAGTTCGTCCGGGGACTTTGAACGAATCCGCTACAACTTCATGGAACGAGGTGTGATGACCCGGCAACTCGAGGATGAACTAGAGCCTGATATGAAACGAGGGATCTTGAATCAGTTGCCTCGCGGGGACTTCAGCATCGTACTTCTTCTGACTCAGGTACCTCGACGTGGAGTCAATATCAGACTGGACAAATTCCTATACAATTTCCTAGGCTGCATTCTGATGAGGAATGAAGAGGTTCTTGATGTGGTCATGAACACAACACCCACAAGAAACATCCTGATGCCAATGTACGAAACGCACATGGAATCTGTTGAAGTCGCGTAAACAAATCATTGGTTTATTCTAGGGATCTTTCAGCCCATGTGTATTGGTCTCAATCTCTTTCTGTTGAGGAGCGCCCTCTCATGCAGGCGTATGTTGAATCACTGTAGTCACTCTTATCAGGCGGGATCGTCAACTGTCATTCAGTGAGGGATGCAGGTTGACACGAAAAGCTCGTAGTGTTCCCAAGGAGATTGCTGCATTTGGCGAGCGGCAGTTTCAGGAAACGGGAGCTACTACCGTGGATGTCCTACGTGTCAAGGCTGCGACCATTCGCAAACATTTCTCGAAGCTTCGAGGAATCACATTTCTTGTCGGAGTAGTCAATATTGACTTTGTCAGAGTCTACTTCTTTGACAAAAGTGGAGTGATGCTAGTAGGGGAGAATGTGGAGCACGCGCAGTACGAGAAGATTAGGAAAAGCTCTCGCCTACTGGCTAAGTACGAGAAGGTGAAACCTCCGACGGAGGAGGAGCTGAGAATTGAAGCAACTGAGGAGCTGCGGAAAGACCTATCTCGTGAAATCAAGAAGGTTATACGTGTACTGGGTCGGAAAGAACCTGAATTCCCAACTACATACGTGACTCGAGGGAAGATCGAATCGGCTAGCCAAGGGTTTGGACTTGAACTGAATGGCGACGGAGCCTTGGTGTTTGAACAAGCCCTTCTTGAGGCCACAGCAGGCCTTGGCGTTGTCACTAGAGCGGCCTTTCTTCAACTGCTCAGTGAGTCACACCGGTCTCTCGAATTGAGTCAGGCCGTGGGAAATGGGATTGCCTATGCCCTCATGCCACGAAACTCCAGAAAGAAATGGTGGGAAATGTGGCTCAAAAGCTCAAAGGGCTCGGCAATGGAGCCCATCGTCTGGCATCTCAGGAAGCATACTGACACCTACTCATGGCGAGGGTATAGTAGAGTGCTGGAGTTGATTCAGGCATTACCATACACTGCTGAAAGTGAAACCCAGTTACAAGCGATAGGTCTCCTACACGATGCAATCGAAATCCCTCTTGGAACTGAGGAGCAAATTGTTTTCAAAGGACTCTGTGGAACACTCGGAAAGCCGCGAAAGCTTGCTGCTAGGCGACATCTACTGGAGTCAATTCATCTTGCACCGAGAGCAATCTGTGATCCTACTCCGATTGGAGTTCAGTTGTCTGTCGATGAATCAGAAGCAAAGGAAGATGTGCAAGAGAGCTGGTTGGCCATAGAGTACATGAAAGGCTCAGAAGCCGTTCTCCTGAACCTGGTGGAGTCAAAAGAACAGGTCTTGGAATCTATTGCCTACCGCCTAAGCATAGAAGACTTGAAACCAGGTGGAATAGTCGCTGAAGGCAAGTCTATATTGGAGTGGATTCTTAGATCTCTTGGATTCAAACAGAAAGAGGATTTGACTTTTGAGAGCCACATAGATTTCTCAGATGCCGAGATTGATGCGGGGGAACGCGCAGTTCTCGAGAGACTGGCTCTGGGGGGCCTGAGCGTGCTTTCTAACACTCTCATTGGATCCCCTCAAAGGCTCGACTCTCTGGTGAAGAAAGGGCGAGTCATCCTGTTGCCAGACTTCAACCACGCGGGGATCAGACCCACACTTCTGCTTGTGGGTGAAAGAGGGCATGTTGAAACAGTGGCCAGTCATTCGGTGGAAGCAACGCTCCTTCATACCAAAAAGAAGAGCTTCGCGGTGGTTTCAGCGCCGTCTTTTTGGATGAAAAGAGTGATCACTGCATCTTCAAAGGACAACGTAGAAGTCTGGCCCATACTGAGTGCATATTCCAGCAAAGGTATTGTAAGAAGTGAACAGACATTCTCTTCTGGATCCGAGCATCCAACATGGAGTAATGGGAAATCTAGTTGAGTATCTCCACAACAGTTCCGATAGCACGCGTGTTGGCCTCTCTAAGTACAATCTTGTCTCCTACTTCTATGGCTTCAGGAAGAGACATGAATTCGAGTGTCACGCGAGCAAAGTCACCTACGCTGAGATAATCAGCATCGAATATCTTCTTGAGCGTGACGGTATGTTGGATTGTGTGGCTCTGGAATACTGGTGAGTATCCTACTGAGATTCTTGTAGGATGGCGAGTCACAACTATGTTTGCATCAAAGGTTCGACAGCTTTTGATGTCATCATCTGGATCGGTGATTAACTGTCCTCTACGAATCTTGTGTTTGTCTACTTCCTTGATATCAAAGCCAAAGAGGTCCCCAGCTTTCACGGTGCTGATTCGTTTCTTGAACATCTCGATGCTGAACAATCTTCCTTCCTGCATGTCTCCATTCTCGTCCGGTCCAATGAAGAGCGTCTGTCCCTTCTTGAACACTCCTGACCTGACTGTTCCCGTTACCACGACGTTGGTCCCTCTTATTCCTCTGTAAACCTTGTCTACGTAGGCTCGTGCTGGTTTCGATGGATCGACATGTCTTGAGTTCGAAGGGAGATTCTTGAAGAGATGTGTGAAGAAGTCAATGGAGGACTCGTCAGTGGCAGCGAACTCGAGAATCGGGACTATTATTCCATGTTCAATCTCTCCAACCAAGGCTGGAATCTCATCCTTTGTCTTGACGTTTACGGGAATCTTGCCAATCTCCTTCAGTGTGTCACGAATGACGTCAATGACAAGAATCAGGTCTTCTTGGCTAGTCTTGTCAACCTTCGAGATTACAACAATGAATGGTGTTCCCTGACTTGTCATTAGAATCAGGTGTTCACGTGTAATGTCATCTAGTCTACGTAGTCCCGTCCGACTCTCTTCACTTCTGATTAGTTGTGCTTCATCAGGTCCGGGGACCAAAACGAGTCCATACTGTGCGTCTGCCCCAAGGATGCTCCTAATCATTGTCTTACTGTACTCTCTGTGACCTGGTGCATCGAAGAAAGTGAGTATCTTTGTGGAGGTATCAAGAACTCTTCCTGATTCAGCCTTATCTAACGGATTCTCCAAGTGTATACTCTCACCTTCCGAGGTGAAACCCATGAAAGCAAGATGAATGTCTGCAGTCTGTCCCCGAGTGATTTCTTGTGGGTGCTTTAGGAGGAATGACCTAGAGCTTCCCGCACCCTTGTCTGGAGTTCCAGTGACAATTGAACCAATGAGTGTTGACTTGCCCGAATTCACCCTGCCCGCAACGTTGACCGAGCAGGTTTCCTTTATCTCAAGAGCAGCGATTCTCTTCAGGAGGTATTGCCCAACAAGACCCTTCTCGGTCTCAATCCTCTCCTCCTCAACAACCTCGACTTCTGCCTCCCTGCATATCTCATGAAGCACTCCCTCAGCTGTTTCGAGTCGTGATTCCGAGAGACCGAAGACCTCCCATTTCTTCCCACCAATGTCTTCAATGCCCAAAAGGAAGAGGCCCTCGAAGGGGCTTTCACATGTCATATACTTAACACGGGTGACCAACTTCTGACGCCGCTCCGGCTTCAGGTCTACTTTCGAGAGGTTCCGTTTGAACTCCATGTTTCTGGATTCGCCCTTCTCTAGAAGCTCTTTGATTTCCTCTACAGAAGTCATTGAGAGTACATCCGTGTGTGTC
>CAYFTD010000467.1:0-3364 GCA_964345915.1 uncultured archaeon | reverse complement strand
TCGTTCGGACATATCTTCCCCCAGTGTGTAGAATGAAGGTCTCGCGCTTCGAAGTGTGGCTGTGACCGCGATAGAGGTGAAACCACTCTTCTCAGGTGCGAGAGAGATGAGATGTAGTTTGTACGATCAAGCAGTTGTGATACTCCTGCCTTGCCTCCCACCCAGTTGCCCGTAGCAAGAGCGTGTTTAAGTCTCTGAGTGATGACATCAGCTCTCACAGCAGTGCGAATGTTTGGCTTGCGACCACGTACTGCAGTGCGTTCCAGCTGATACTTTATGTCCCGAGTCAGTGAATAGAGTGCGACCCTGAACAAGGACATGAGAAGGTCTCCAGACAGCTTCAGTCTCTTGTTTGCATAGTGGTCCTTGTCATCTGCCTGTCTCTTGATCAATACGAGTTCGAGTAGACGTTCCACCATCTGTCCAAGGTAGTATGCCTTCTGGAGTCGATGATTCTCTTCTGTTCCAATATGAGGCAGGAGATAGCGATCGAGCACTTTCTCAGCACGAGCAAGTCGGTATTCCTTTGTCTGACCGACTGCCACCCGCTTTCCAATGAAGTCTAGAGCATTGTCCCTTGTCGAGCTATCTTCATCTTCACGACCAGCATTGATTGGTGCGGACTGTTCGATTGTGACGATTAGCTCATTCCTTATCTCATCGTCATCAGAAATGACGTCGACAATCTCCTTATCGGACTCCAGACCTAGGGCCTTCAAGAGTATAGCAAGGGGTATCTTGCCAGGCACTGAGGGGAATGATACACGCAACTCGCCAGTTCTCTTTCTCTCAATTGTGACCGGCGCTCGGAAGCCACGTGACGTTGAGAAGACCTTTGCTATGTGTGTGTAGCTAGAACTCTTACTTGCTTCTTCAATCAGAATCCTATTGGGCGCCAAATCTTCCTGTGTTACAAGAACACGCTCTGAACCGTTGATGATGAAGTAGCCACCGGGATCCTTCGGATCCTCACCATGTTTTATGAGCTCTTCATTTGACATGCCGTGGAGAAGACACTTCTCGCTTCGGAGCATTATGGGCATATCACCAATGTAGATCCTCATGGTTTCCATACGAGTGGAGATAGACCCCTCTTTGCGTACCGGAGTCATGTCAAGGTAGAGCTTGCTTGCATATGTCAGGTTCCTGATCCGTGCTTCATTGGGGTACAGTGGATGCTCGCTTCCATCGGCCTCTCTGACTGATGGTGCCTCTACTGCGATGTCCCCGAGTTCTACATGGTAGCCCTCGACTTTCGGATTGAGCCTTGCTACACTATCGACTACTTCCTGAATCTCCTCCCGAATGAATCGGTTGAATGAGTCCAGATGCTGGCCAACTAGCCCATAGTAGTCGAAGAAGGCCTCAATGACAGGCCAGTACTTCCCCGTATCTTCAGTGTCTGTTGCCATATCACAACACCATGACTATGTGGGACGGGGGGACTACTGCAAGCATACGCTTCCCTAAGCATGAACCCAGAAGTCCGAGCTCACCCATTTGCCGCAATAGCCGCCCCGTGTGTTTTTGCTCAAGTTCTGACTGCGTTCCCCCACTCAGCATGGGATGTGGCGGGCTCGGCGGGATTTGAACCCGCGGCCCTCAGGTTAAAAGCCTGCTGCGCTACCTAGCTGCGCCACGAGCCCTTACCTGTAAAACCATGTACCACGCATGATATGTTATGTCGATGTGCAAGACTAAGACTTGTAGATAACGTAGTACGTGGTTATGCTGGAGCGGGAAGCGGTCTACCTGAGCTATCCGGACGGGATTGTGTAACCATAAAAGGCTTTCCATAAAACGAAAGATGGAGTATCATCTACTTAGGTTTGGGTGAACCGGTTCATGTAATGCCTTCATTGGTAAAAAGCATTGTGCTGGAAAGCCTCGTACTTCATAACAATCTCTGATCATCATTCTGTTCTTACAATATGAAAAACTCCGGCAACTTTAGTGAACTACCACCTAGTGATGTTGGTGGCTTCCTGCTTCATCTCCCCGACCACTGTCGGCCGATCCACAGGCCCTTCCCCTGGTTCCCAGGGTGCTACTTGTGTCAAACCTGACTTCTTGATGTTCACAGCTGCATTGATATCTCTATCATGATGTGTACCGCACTCTAGGCAAGACCATTCTCTATCTGATAGCATGAGGTCATTGTTTCTACAACCACAGGCGCTGCACTGCTTGGAACTCGGCTCGAAGCGACCTATCTGGATGAATGTCTTACCGTGCCATTCGCATTTGTATTGAAGCATTGAAATGAACCTCGACCAACTGGCGCCGCTTATAGCTCTTGCCAGATATGGATTCAGGACCATTCCTGAAACGTTCAGGCACTCAACGGCGATACCTTGATTCTCGTGTACCAACCGCGTTGAGAGCTTGTGCAAGAAGTCCATCCGTTGATTCCTGATTCTTTCGTGATGCTTTGCTAAACGGAGCCTTGCCTTCTCTCTATTCTTCGAACCTTTCTTCTTGCTCAGTCTTCTCTGGAGTAGTTTCAAACGCTTCATCGAGTTCTTGAGGTGTTTCGGATTTGAGACCTTGTGCCCTGTTGACAATGTTACGAAGTCTGTGATTCCAAGATCAATCCCAATTGTATTGCTCTCATCGATCGGGGATTTCAACGGTGGTTTTGCGCCGTCTTCCACTACCACATTGATGAAGAACTTGCCTGTCCCTGTTTCAGAAACGACTGCCTTCCTAGAGGTGCCTCCGAAACGACGATGAACTGTAGCCTTGACGCGCCCTATCCTTGGGAGTTTCACCCTCTTCTTCGAATACTCAACCGAAAACGATTGCGGAACGTCAAAGGACTGGACCAGTCGCTTCTTGCTCTTGAATCTGGGAAATCCGGGTCTTCCGCCATTCCTCAAGCATCTGAAGAAATGCTTAAACGCAAGATCAACTCGTCTGACCGCCTGCTGTAAGGATTGAGCATTGACGTTTCTCAACCAAGGAAACTTCTCTTTCAACTGCGGGAGCATGTTGTTGAGTTCATACCATGTGAGAGTCTTTGCCTCTTGTCTAATGGGTAAGGGTCTTCTTCTCAAGCGCCCAGTTGTACACAAACCTACAGGCACCAATATGACGGCGAATAGCATCCTTCTGCTTTCGGTTCGGATAGATACGATACTTGTAAGTCCTCAGCACGAGATTGAGTGACGTGAGGAGGTATCTATCCTCATAGCTGAAGCAGGTGTCCTGACGAGCAGCAGTTGATGAAATCAGATGTCGACAGGTTTAATAGAAAACCAGCAGTCGAGCGTTTCGAGCCCCTGTAGTGTAGCTCGGCCTAGCATTCAAGACTGTCACTCTTGAGACCCGGGTTCAAATCCCGGCGGGGGCGCCACCTTCTTCT
>CAYFTD010000466.1:0-2268 GCA_964345915.1 uncultured archaeon | reverse complement strand
GAACTCATCAGAAGATATCCCCAGCTTCGTAGGTTCGAACCTAGGAAGGGAATGGTGATGAAGGAGTACATTGTTGTGCCGAGCGAAACCAGAGAGAGTAAACAGGATTTCAAGAGGCTTCTGGACAAGTCCATAGCCTATGCAGAGGGTCTACCACCTAAGCGTCGAAAGACGAAGTGAACACCTTCCATCCCTAGTTCACGTATTTTGGAAGCCCAGATTGGTAGCTCTTTCGAGCATCATGCATCTGCAGCGTGAAACTTCCGAAGTTCGCTATCGGATCTGCCTGTGTGAGCCCAAGCTCGCATACTGATACTCGATTCTCATTCATGATGTCCAAGAATTCGGGCTGGTTGGTTTCTGTGACTTCTACCACGTACCTTGCTGAACTCTCCGAGTACAGTATCTCTGTCAGGCTCTTTGCAGTACCAGGTACGTCAGAGATGTCAATCCTGAACCCATAGTCCCCTGCCATCATCATTTTGAGAAGAGCTACACCGAGGCCCCCGCGACCGACGTTGTTACAGGACCTGACCAACCCTCGTGAGTGAGCTGAAAGAATTGCATTCATAGCTCTCTGCTCTGCTTGCGGTTGGTATCCTGGGGGAATGCCTTGGACATGTCCAAGTTGAAGTCTTTGAAACTCTGAGCCGTTTAGCTCTCTATGTGTTTCTCCGATAAGAAAGACATTTGCCCAGGGAGTGCATAGACTTCGACGAACTGGCGGTCTGCCCTCAACTAGGGTACCAGCCATGACTACCTGCGGTGTCGGGTTGATTCTCAGGACTTTCTTTCCAACAGTCATCTCGTTATACGGTGAAACGTTTCCGGTGATCACGGGTATATCAAAGTCGTGAGAGAAATCTCCAATCCCCTTTACAGCCTCTACAAACTGAGCGTAGGATTCAGGTCGCTCTGGATTTCCCAAGTTAATACAGTCAGCCATCAGGATGGGAGTTGCTCCGACAGACACGAGATTCCTCAGTGCCAACGAGGCCGAATTGGCAGCCCCTATTCTGGGGTCAAGAAGGCACCAGAAGGAGTTGCACGTTGTGGTGAATGCCACTCTCTTTCCTCTGGCCACTTCCAAGACACCGGCATTCTGACCTATGTCGACGAGAGTGTTCGCTTGAACATGCTGGTCAAACTGGTTATAGACCCACTCTCTGCTCGAGACGTTCAAAGACTCGAGTAGCGATAGCAGCATCTTGGCATGGTCATTGGGCTCTCCTAGCCAATCATGAGATGCAGACCTCTCTGGGAGGAGCTCTTCATATCGTTCTGGTTCTGGAAAACCGCTGACGAGGAGCGCGATTGGTAAACTTGCGATGACATCCACGTAGTAGTTCATTGTCAACTTCTGGTCTTCAGTCACCTTTCCAATGACTGCATGAGGCGTTTGGTTTCTGTCAAGGATATCGAGAACTCGTGCAAGGTTCTCTGGCGTGACTACTGCCAGCATGCGATCTTGAGATTCTGATAGGATAATGTCAACAGGGTCGATTTCATCCTTAGACAGAGGTAATGCCTTAACCTGAATCTCGAACCCGATACTTCCCTTGGCTGCCAGTTTGGCACTTGCCCATGCAAGTCCTCCACCTCCAAGGTCCTCGAGACCGGATAGAAGTCTTTCTTCTAGTAGCTGTTCAAGAGTGTCGATGAGGATTCGCTTCGCCAGAGGGTTTCCGGAGGAGGTCATATCGGATTCTTTTCCCTTTTTGTCAGAGTCCAGGAGTCTTTCGTTCGCGGTTAGTGCTCCAAAGAGAATAAGTAGAGACCCTGGATCTGAAGAGAACTGTTTTACGACCCTGCCTGTTTCTGCCACGCCGATGCAGGCAATGTTCAGAAGGCAGTTTCTTTCGAACGAGTCATCAAACTCAAGCTCGCCTCCAATCATCGGTATGCCTACACTGTTGGCAAACTCTGCAATACCTTTTACTGCATCTTTCAATTTGCCGACGTTACGTGACTTCTCAGGTGTTCCGAATCTGAGACTGTTCATGAGGCCAATAGGTCTGCAGCCATGTGAGATAACATCGCTGATGACACCTGCAACACCAGCGGTGGCACCGTTGTATGGGTTCCGCTGGGTCGGATGGTTGTTCGACTCAAGTGCAAGTCCGAGGGCAATGCCATCCCCAAGATCAACCATTCCTGCACCCCCTCCCAATCCGAGTATGACTCTCTCCCCATCCGTCTTGAAGAGTTGGAACCAGCGTCTACTACTCTTGTAGCTCCGACGCTCAGACCACAGGGCTCCCACAATCT
>CAYFTD010000465.1:0-2010 GCA_964345915.1 uncultured archaeon | reverse complement strand
TACCTGGAGCATTGAGAGCACACTTGATATCCATTATCTTTGGCACACGCCCTTACTTCGCATTCCGAACAGAAACTGTGTATTCTCTCACTGAAGCATCCATCACAGATAATGTCCTTCGCTTCATGTTCTTCGTTGTCATCAGACCATTTGGCGGCAATATCCCCGAGCTTGTCCCAGTCATCAGCTAACGTGGCCAGGAATGCTGGACATTCAGTGCAGATGATTCCGCATGAAGCAACTATTCCATTCATGTGCGGAAACCAGCTTACTCAGATGATAAAGATTGCACCGCCAGAAGCCGGTAGTCACCCATTCTGATTAGCACTCTGACATCTGTGAGTTCATTATGTGCAGGGCAAACACCCATGACCGAAGATTCCCATGCCAATGAGCTAAACTCGCACAACAGAAACTCATTCTAGTCTTAGTTCATCCTTTTCGATCCAACGGGAGGTCTTGAGTGAGTCTGGGACAATCTGGGACATGACATTCTCCAAAGCTGCTTTGAGTTCCCCGTCCTTCTCAAGCATTTCCCAATGTCTTTGGCAATCCTCGAGATTCTCAAAGAAGTCTATGTACATCCAGTGTTCGACAGACGTTTCATCATCAACCTTAGTGTAGAATCTAACCTCCTTGTAAAGCATTTCATCTCGCTTGGCCCTTTGTACTGCTATTAGAGTCCGCGCCACCTCCAAGTGTTTCTCCTTGTTCTCGCTTAGAACCTGCCATGTACCTATCTCTATGAGCAATTCACTACATCTCCCTTGGACTTCGAAAGGACTCTTGCTCCTTAATCAGACTTCTGCTGAACTAGGGCCACTGACAAACCCTCAGAGGACTAGTCCGGAGAATAAGTAAGTGAGAGAGGCTCTACACCTCTCTCGATTGAATACGTCGAATCTACATCTGCTTCTCTCTGGCAACTCTTCATCCATGAGTTTCTGAAACGAAGAACTCTGGGAAAGAGTCCTGCAGTTCGACCAGCTGACGAATCTCCTCGCTAAGCCATCGGTCATTTGAGTCATCCCAAGGGAAAAGGGGATGTTGCATTGTACCAGACGTGGGCACATATACCCACGCCTCTCTAGAAACCCAAGTCTCATTGTTCTCTTGGATCAATACTTCTCTTTTTATTCGTTCATAGAGGCCCTGCTCTACACCTTCGTATCTATCAAAGTACTCTAGAAGTTCCTCATCGACCAAGAAACAGACAGCGAGAATCTCAGCCTGTTTGTCGACCACTGCGAACGGAAACCATGCCATCTCAGGGTCATACACTCGGCGGAGTCCCGGGGCTCTGCAGACTCTACAACTTGGGTATCTCTTCCAAGCTCCTCCAGTGATGAATGTGCCATAACCAACAAGCCATTGACTAGGATTGAGTGATGTCATCTTGATCCCTTCTGTTCAGATGGATATCGTCATTCGTCTGGCGCCACTGGCTCAGGTTGGTCTGGACCAACAGCACCCTTAGTGATGTCTGCGTAGATGAAGTTCTCAGAAGGTGCAGGGGAACCAGCCAGTCTTCTCAACATTAGCAGCTGACCAATGTGTGCCATTGCGTCTGATAGTGGACCCTGAAGCAGTTGCTCCTCAGAAACATTCCTAGGACCTTTCTCCTGTAACGATTTGTCCAGTTTGGAAAGGGTTTCGTAGAAGTGTTCTATCTCAGCATCCCATGATTGATGTTTGAAGTAGGTTGTGTCATAATCCTCGAAGAAGCTGTGTCCATACGTAAGCACGCCCGTCATGTGGTGCAAAATCCGTCTTGGTGTCCTTGTCCCCTTTCCAGCGTTGAACTCTGGAAACGTCGCCGGAGCATCTCTTATCGCCTTTGTTGCATGATATGCAATTGATGCGATGAAGTGTCGCAGCATCTCTCTCTTGTCAGACATTGGAAGTCTCTTCTGGTATTCCTTATCCGGACTAATAGTTTCTGATACTTGTGGTATAGTTACAGCTCTCTCTTGGGAGATGTCAAGATTCATACAATGACTGGAACTACGG
>CAYFTD010000464.1:0-3715 GCA_964345915.1 uncultured archaeon | reverse complement strand
TTTCATGATGTCTTGAATCACGAAAGTGAATCCATCATGTAGATTTGGATCAATGACAAGCCCTGCCGTGTTGAATGGGTCAGCAAATATCTTGAACAGAGGCAGATTGAATGCACCCGGCTCGGTCTTGTCTGCCATGAAGATGGCAAAGGGTTCTGACCTTCGCTCCTCGATTGTTATCTCTGCTGAACCGGGACCCATGCCCTTCACGTTTCCGCTGAACGTGTCAGCAAGCATATCCTGTCCGGCTGCGTAGATCTTCTTCTCGCGAGCCTTCTCCGTGCCTTTGATGAATGTGTCCCAAGCAAGTCGGTGAACCTCTTCATTGTTCTCTCCCTTGTCATGAGTCATAATCAGTTCTAGATCATCGCCCGCGTGGGTGACATAGAAGTCTTTGATGATCTTCTTGTCAACTCCGGCCTTCATCTCTTTTCTAGCAAGCTCGAGAAGGAAATCAGGCACAACCACATGACCGGCAAGTGAACCAATGTCGGCTTTGATCACGCTAATGGTCGTTCTAACCAATCTATTCTCGCTCCATTTCCTGAATACTATGAGCGCTGCTTGACGCCCTCGTACGGAACAGCAAGCCTACGAGATTGTGTTTTAGGTGTTTCGGAGACCCTATCCCGAACAGAGCGCGACTATTCTATGAAGGTATAATAGTTTGTTGGTTGTGTTCTTTTGGGAGCCGCCCGAAACTGAAATAGCCTAGTTATGGTGAGAAGAAGGGGGGACAAAGATGTCCAAAGACAGAGTTTCCGCAGAACGACCCGAGACTCGCGATCATAAACAATACCATATTGAGGTCAAGGCTGAAGACGTAGCTGAGTCGGTGCTTCTCCCAGGAGACCCTCAAAGGGTGGCCAAGATTAGTGCTGGCTGGGACTCTTTCAAGGAAGTCGCCTCACACAGGCAATATGTCACTCACACCGGCTTGTACAAGGGAACTCCGATCTCTGCTTGCTCAACTGGAATTGGTGGGCCTGGTACTGCTATAGCTGTCGAAGAACTTGCGAATGTTGGAGTGAGGAACTTCATCCGAGTGGGCTCATGCGCAACTCTCAAGGAAGACATAGAGATTGGTGATTTGATCATCTCTACCGGTGCTGTTAGACTCGAAGGAACTAGCAAGCAGTATGTGAGACCGGAATACCCAGCAACCGCATCATACGAGGTAATCATGGCCCTAGTTGAGGCCGCTGATTCACTGGGCATGAAATATCACCTAGGATTGTCAGCCTCTACAGACTCATTCTATCTAGGTCAGTCAAGGCCAGGGTTCAATGACTACACACAGAGCTTCAGTGAAACCCTGATAGGGGACCTGCAAAAAGCGAATGTTGCAAACTTTGAGATGGAGGCCGCCACCATCTTTACCCTCACAAACATCTATGGCTTTAGAGCAGGTGCTGTTTGCGCAGTCTATGCGAACCGAGTTCGTGACGAGTTTGCAGTGAAGGGAGAGGATGATGTCATTGCTTGCGGAAATGAATCCGTTAAAATCCTGTCAGAGATGGATGAGGAGAAGGCAATCGCAGGCAGGGATTACTGGATCCGTCGCATAAGGAAGTAAACTGTTGTACAGATAGCGACGTTTCAAGAAACAGGATGATTCTCCTGAGTGAATGGCACGATTACTCTACGTAGTAGTACTCTCCGGATGCCTTCTGTTGAGTGTCCAGTCTCGACCCGTCCTTGTTCACTCTGGGTCTACCTGTCTGCGGGTCTCTCCTGAATGTAACGCCCATCTGTTTGAGGAACGCGTTCATTCCGCTGCGCAGAGTCGTTACTGATGATGCAATTCCTTTCTTGCCTGGAACTCCACCAAACACTACCATGCTATCACTCAGATAGTCAGCCATCAAGATTGAGTGTTCAACCACAAAGGCAGTTCTCATCGATGTCTGAATTGACCTTCTAATGGCTCTAGAGCTTGCCAGACGCTGCTCGATGTCAAGGAAGGCAGATGGTTCATCAAATAGGTAGATGTCGGCGTCCTGAGCAAGACATCGGGCAATCGCAGCTCTCTGAAGCTCGCCCCCAGACAACTCTGAAACAAGATGGTCCATAAGATACTCAAGCTCCAATTTTCGGATGACTGAGGACTTGAAGTCAGCACTATCAACAGTGCTTCCACCTGCTTCCCGGAGATACATGCGAACATTGCCATCGAAGTCAGCGTCAATATACTGAGGTTTGTAGGCAACCTTGAGGTCAAATCCAGAAACCGTCTTCTTGGGTGCCTCACCCTCATCAGGTTCCAGAGCTCCCGCAAGCATCCTTACAAAGGTCGTCTTCCCGATACCGTTAGGACCAAGGACACCTATGATTTGCCCGCGAGTCACACGTCCTCCGTTCACATCTAGCGTGAAGTCTTCAAACTCTTTCTTCATGTTGCCGTATTCAACTAGAGTTTCAGCTCCGAGGAATTCCTCGTCTTCTCCTGCCATTCCCTTGAATGAGATCGCTGTATCGCGGAAACGCATGTTCTCGTCAGGAATGTATCCATCGAGGAAGATGTTCACTCCTACCCTCGTGCCGTGGGGATGGGATACGATACCGTAAGTGCCCGGTCCCCCATACAAGATACACACGAGGTCCGAAACATAGTCCAGAATCGAAAGGTCATGTTCCACTACAACAACTGTCTTCCCTAGAGCAGAGAGCTGACGAATAGCTCGAGCAACACGTAGTCTCTCTCGCACGTCGAGATAGGCCGTTGGTTCGTCAAAGAAGTAGAAGTCACCATCACGAACTATTGCTGCGGTAATGGCGACTCTCTGAAGCTCGCCTCCACTCAAATACTGAATCGGTCGGTCCCAGATCTCACTGAGACTCATGTCCTCCTTTAGCTCCTTCAACCTGCCAGTAGTGTCAGATGCCTCGAGAAGATCACTGATGGGCTTTTCAGCGACAGTCTTGACTTTTGGTAGGTCAGTGATGTTCTGAGGCTTGTGTACGGGCGTGATCTTGCCCTCTTGGATCTTCTCGAAAAAAGGTTGCAGCTCAGAACCGCGATACTGTCGGATAATCTCATCCCAGCCGGGCGGGTTCTCCAGATTCCCCAGATTCGGCTGAAGCTCTCCGGCAAGAATCCTCAGGGCCGTGGTCTTTCCAACGCCATTTGGGCCTATGACGCCCAATACCCTGCCTTCCTTGGGTATTGGAAGCCTGAACAGTTTGAACCCATTGACACTGTACCGATGGCTTGTGTCAGTTTCAAGCTCCTCCGGAAGGTTCACTATGCTGATCACATGATAGGGACACTTCTTGACACAGATGGCCTCGCCCGAACAAAGAGCCTCCACTATCATGGGGGGTCTGTTTGGGCCATCAGGGAAAACTACTGTCTCGTCCCCTGTTCTGACACGTGGACAGAATCTCTGACACTCATGTGTGCAGTCTTTTGGTCTGCAACGAGATCTGTCAATTACTGCAATGCGCATGTGATCACCCTAACTAGTGAGAGGGATGAGGTTCAGTCTTCTGGACAGTATTTAGCGCTTTGGCTCTGGCCGGGATGAGTGGAGGAATTGTAGCAAAGAAAAACCTTTAGAGCCCTGAGCCGATTGTTCAGAGTGACAATGAAGTTACTAGACCGCCTCCTGAGCTTCTTCGGCAGACAGCGTCGGACAATCCTGGGAGCTGTGGAACAACCAGATGACCTCGCGTCTGCAATACGCCACATTAGAGCCCGCATGTATCAGAGAAT
>CAYFTD010000463.1:0-2309 GCA_964345915.1 uncultured archaeon | reverse complement strand
TTTCGGACAGCGTCATTTCGGACCTCGCGGAATTGATCTCCCAAGTCGAGAGCAGCAAACTAGATGTATCTGCTCAGATTGCATTGACTACCCTCATCAAGAGCATGGGTCGAGCTATGGGTCGAGTTTCAACAACTAAGCCCGGAGCACCAGATACAGAACCAAAGATAGAGCTCATAGGTGCTGTGATGATGGCCCACGAGGTTGTTGACAGTGTCAAGCGAATGACACGAGAGGGCTAGAACAGATAGTACACTCCGGCGCTATCGGTGACATCGTCGCCAGCATCATCGCTTCACTCGGTCTGTTCACCAATTGGGGAAAGAGGAATCCAGCATTAGAGAAGGAAATCCCAGTCAGTCGTCTTCATTCTGAGAGAATCTGTCTGTCAGAGAGTTTCTTCGACAGATTCAGAAGCTTTCTGAAATGACTACCTCGGATAGAGGACGTCGAGGAGTTGCTCTAGAGGTCGTTACTGCACTTCCTCCAATCGGGATAATCGCAACCGGTCTCATGTCATCAGGAACGCCAACGGCTTCTCTTGCGAGGTCTTCGTTGAAGGCTCCCACCCAGCAGGCGCCGTATCCCGAAAAATGTGCCGCAAGGAGAAGGTTCTCAATAAGCGCTGCCGTGTCTTGAAGGACGTAGAGAGATACTCCTCTTTGCCCGTATCTCTGGGCGGACTCCCTTGGCACAGCGCAGACTACAAGAACAACTGGTGCTCTCACCACGAAAGACTGATTGCCGGCCGCCTCAGCAAGGTAATTTCGCGTCGATTCCTTCCTGACAAC
Source organism: uncultured archaeon (assembly GCA_964345915.1). GTDB lineage: Archaea > Asgardarchaeota > Thorarchaeia > Thorarchaeales > Thorarchaeaceae > SMTZ1-83. The sequence goes on along the minus strand of CAYFTD010000463.1, from coordinate 1,518 downwards.
AACGACTCGCCAAGGCTGCATGTTTCCTGCAGAAGGTGCGCTGAAACCTGCTCTAAGTATATCCTCAATGTCACTCTCAGGTATAGAGCCTTCAGTGAATCTCCGAATGGAACTCCTGCTCATTATACTCTGAATGCAATCCTTACTCATTTTGTAGAACCTCCGGGTTGACTATGTGCATGGGCGTATCTCCATGAAGAGCCGTTATCAGGTTTTCCGAACATATCTGGGCCATCTTATTCCGAGTATCGATGCTTGCACTTCCTATGTGAGGTGCCACAACTACGTTGGGCATCTCAAGAAGAGGATTCTTCATAGAAACGGGCTCTTGTCTGAAAACGTCAAGCCCAGCACCTCCGAGATGCCCTGATTTCAACGAATGATACAATGCTTCTTCGTCAACGACAGGCCCTCTTGAAGTGTTAATGAGAATTGCGCCTGGTTTCATCATAGCAAACTCATCAGGACCAAGCATGTTGTGCGTTTCTGCTGTGAGTGGAACGTGAACGGTTATGATGTCCGATTCGCGAAGCAGTTCCTCCATGTCCATCCATGTAGCTCCAGTAGATCTCTCTATGGCCAATGCCTCGTCTATTCTAGTGCGTGAGTGATACAGTATTCTCATTGAGAACCCCGTGGCTCTCCGGGCCACTGCCTTTCCAATTCTACCAAGTCCTACAATCCCCAAGGTCGCACCGAAGACGTCTCTTCCGAGAAGCAGCTTTGGGCCCCATGCAACTCTCCACTTACCGTCGCGAACGTATTTGTCAGCCTCTTTAATTCGCCTGGAGACTGACAGTATTAGTGCCCACGTGAGGTCGGCCGTCGTTTCGGTGAGGACTCCAGGAGTGTTGGTGACAATTATCCCCTTTTGCGTGGCAGTGGAGATGTCGATGTTGTCATAACCAACAGCATACTGAGAGATTACTCGTAGCTTGGGCAGGGCCTCTATGACCTCACCGTCGATTGGATCTGATAGAAGTGTGACAATTCCTGAAGCTCTCCTAGCTTCTCTAATGATATCTGTCTTGGAGGGTGGGTCTTCTTTCGGCCAGATGCTCGTTTCAAAGGCGGCACTAATCGCCTTCAGCCCAACATCTGGAATCATCCTAGTGACGAACACCTGCTCTGTCATGAATCTGCACTCCTAAGGTTACCTGTATATTGATGGATAGATGAGTCGGGGCATATCACACTTGAATACTGCGTTATAGACCGCCCGTCCCAATTGGTAAAGCCTGCTGAAACCTTATTCCTTATATTTGACAACTGAACAAATGTAGGGTGATTGTCGTGGGGTTGGCACCATATGTCTATCCGACTCCCTAAAAGTGCAAAGATCGTACTCGCACGCTTGACCATTGATGGACCGATGACGCCAAAGGACATCAGCGATAGAGTCGACCTTGCTCCAAGGACCATAAGTTTCGCACTTCGTAAGCTCATGAAAGAAGAGTTGTGTCACAAGATTCCGAACCTGAGCGACATGCGGCGCCCGTACTATCAGATCGATATGAA
>CAYFTD010000462.1:0-4517 GCA_964345915.1 uncultured archaeon | reverse complement strand
TACCTGGAGCATTGAGAGCACACTTGATATCCATTATCTTTGGCACACGCCCTTACTTCGCATTCCGAACAGAAACTGTGTATTCTCTCACTGAAGCATCCATCACAGATAATGTCCTTTGCTTCATGTTCTATCTTGTCATCAGACCATTTGGCGGCAATGTCCCCGAGCTTGTCCCAGTCATCAGATGACGTGGCCAAGAATGCTGGACATTCAGTGCAGATGATTCCGCATGAAGCAACTATTCCTTTCATGTGCGGAAACCAGCTTACTCAGATGATAAAGATTGCACCGCCAGAAGCCAGTAGTCACCCATTCTGATTAGCTCTCTGACATCTGTGAGTTCATTATCTTTGGGGCAGATACTCGCGTCTGAAGATCTCGCGGCCCATGACTTGTCCGATGAATCCGGTTCAGAACTCTCATCGACATCTACCTGTCAGACATTGGAAGTCTCCTCTGGAATTCCCTGTCTGGACTAATAATTCCTGATACTTGCGGTATAGTTACAGCTCTCTCTTGGGAGATGTCAAGATTCATACAATGACTGGAACTACGGACTCAACGTTGCCATTTCAAATCCCTGATGATGAAATCGGAGATAGAATTGAGGAGTTTGCCCAATTTGGCTCCCTTCTTGGTAAGTACATGGATGATTTCCTTCCCGTTTCTCTCAACCTCAATGAGTTCGTTCTTCACAAGGAACTTGCGTGCACCTGCAACTCTCGCTCCGTTGAGAGCTGGGAGCGTTCGGGTCTTCTTGCCAGCCTTTATGATCTCGTCAGCTCTAGCCTTGCCGCGAAGTTTCGCGAGTAGAAGTAACACAGTCAGTTCGTACTCACCTCGCAGTAGCTTCACAAAGGGACTCACCTTGACCATTGTCTGACCACTCCTTGAGATGCAACATACGAAACCCAATATCAAATCGAGTATTCTGGAGTAATGGGCCTACGCATATGGTAGAATGAATCTACATCTGCTTCTCTTGTCTGTAAGGCAGATACTCAGGTCCGAAGATCTCTCTCCCCCTGACAATCTATCTGTCCAGATGCTCTGTTAGGCCTAGCAATACTTCGTAAGAAGGCATAACTGCAATTGTATCTATCACAGTCACGAAGGCGGTGTTTGTGTGGTTCGCAACCTGTATCTAAACTTCTTGTTCAAGAAAAGAGGCACAAGAGCTGAACCAGAGTCGGAAGGCGTTTGTCTAGCGGCAGCACTTGCGTCTGCAGAATCTCGGAAAGGACGAAATGCTAGGATAGTTGGTCTAAGCAGTGTTTCATTCCCCTTCTGGATTGTGCAGACCTCAGCAACAAAATCAATTGCTCTAAATGCATCCAGTAGTGGGACCACGGAGCTTCATTTCACTGAGATGAGGGGGGCAGGTGAAGTGAAGAGGATAATCAGCTCTGATCTGTCTCAAGCAACGGACATTCCTAGGGTGGCGTCAGAGATAAAGCCCTATCTTGAGAACGTTGACCACCACACAATTGGCGCTGCTGGTTTGGCCGACCCCTCATTCATCAAAGCAATTGGGGACTTCGTTCGTGTTTCTGACCCTACAGCTGAGCCCAACAGAGTTGATATCCGGTCCGATTCGGCCGCTGCTCTCAAGAGAACCGAAGAGTTTAGAGGAATCTCTGAATCCGCAAAGCTACGTATTGAATCAGCTGAAACTTTGCAGAGATTAATCACTGAGAACTATGGGGCGCAAACCACAATCCTAGAGAACATCACCAACTTGGAACGAGAAAGAGGAAAAGAACGCGTCAGAATGATGGAGGAACGAACAAAGCAAGAGATTGCCAAGCTCACAGAGAACAAAGAGAACGAAATCTATAAGCTACGTGAGAAGCACAAGATGAATCTACGAGTTATGATAGCAGACTTCTCCAGAGCTATGAATGACCTTGAACAGTTCTTTGCCGGGATTGCTGGTGAAATAAGAGAAGCAATTTCACAGATTGGGCATAAAGAAGCAGATACTCAGGGTGCACTCTCAATATACAACAATCTCGTAAGCTCATTAAAGGACACCCTAGCGAATAGTCAACAACCCTTGGATATGATGGACACGAAGAGAGCAGATCTGGAGAAGCGCGTAGCCGAAGCTCAAACAAGATTCGAATCAGACAAGAGGAAAGCAGAAACCGTGCTACAGACAGAAATCGAAGAGCGTCAGAGAAGAATCAATGCGGCCAGGAATGAAATGGAGATCAAGGCGAAAGAGCTTGATGACCTCAAGACCGAGGTGAATGAAGCAATAGGCAAGTCTGAACAGGCAATGGAGAAGAGGGTCTTGGAGTTCCAACAGGAGTTTCTCAACCTGATGAATTGGACACTGGATAACAATTCGATCAGAGAACTCGCCCCACTGACGCTGTTCGATATACATACGTATGTCGTCAAATATGACGACCAGTCTCATAGAGTGCTCACTCCGCGTTTCATGCCTGAAGAGAGCCTACTGACCATGGAAGGAGATGCATTGAGCAAGGAGTTTGATGATGCATTTGTCGCCTCCATAGACGGTTTACTCCAGAAAGACCAATCCTTCAATGAATCCTTCCAGCAAGCCTGTGTGAGAGGCAACATGCTGTTGGCGGCTGAAGCTGAGCAGCTACTAGTGCAGGGGCTAGAAAAACTTCTAAAAAGAAGACTTCTTCAGCGTGATGAGATAGAGAGACTACTCACGGTTTGGAATAGATACTCAGGAAAGTGCCCCAAGTGCGGAGCAAGTGTTGAAGCAGGGGCTCAGTTCTGCCAGAAGTGCGGGGCAACACTAACAAGCTGAGGCTACTAGTAATTTCCCATAGGAAGAACAGGGACTTGCATAGATTGCACACTAGGTTGGCATGGTTCACCTTGTTATGTGGAGGGGTTGTGCCTCCTCCTTTCTGCTTTGGTATAATCTAGCCGAATTGACCCTTCTGCCGACAGGGCAGTTATTCAGATCTGAAGATATCCTTGCAGGACTGAGTTTTGCACATCATCTGACAGCAGACTCGTCAATCGAGATTCGCATGTTTGTAGCGTCAACCGTTGCTCTGCAGCCAATGGGGAACACATAGTTTTCGACGTTGTGTCCCAGCTCACCGATTTCCAAGATGGGGAAATCATAACTCATAGTGTTCTCAAGAAACATCTCGCTCACAGTGCGGTTCAGTTCCTTCTCCTCAAGTTCGCTGTCCTCAAACCATCCCAAGATTACCCCCCCAACTCTGTCAAAGACTCCATCCAGACGGAGTGCAGTGATGAAACTGTCTGTGCGAGCCACATTGTCAGTTCCTTCAAGGAAGAGAATCGCACCATCGAAGTCTGGACCATAGCCAGCAAGAACAGTATTGGCAAGGACACGTATGTGGCCTCCCACTAGATGACCTGTTGCCTTGCCTTCCCGCAAGCATCTCCAGCCCGGGTATTGCACATCTGTCTTTCTTTGATGCTTCCATCTCTTGTTTGGCTTCAACTCTCCTACATGACCATCGAAGAACGTGTTCAGGATATTCTCCTTTATGTGTGGAGTCATCTCCAGGCCGAATGTCCAGATGAGGTCAGGACCGTGGTATGTGACTAGACCTGCCTTTGCGTAGACTGCATTCAACAACGTGGTCCCGTCAGATATTCCCGACAGTATCTTTGGATCTTCTCGGAGCAGGTCGTAGTCGATTCCATCCAACAGGTGGATTGCAGTACTTCCTCCTTGAGTCATCAGCACCATTCTCACTTCGGGGTCACACCAGAGATCGTGCAGGTCCATTAGCCTCCTCTCGCGAGTCCCGGCGCTGTAGTAATACTGTCCGAGGGCGTGTTCAGCCAGTTTCACTTCGAGACCTATTGCCCTGAGTGACTCAATCCCATTGTCAAACTGCTGTCTACTGTCAGACGTCACAGGCCAAGACGGCGAGAACACGCCAACAGAGTCTCCTGGGTGGAGTTTCGGTGGCTTGATGGAGTCCATCATTCTTCACCTCGGTGACAGAACTCTTGTTCAGCTCATTTGAGGATTTTTCTCAAAAGAACCGAGAGGACTGAGCTTCTCTCAATTTGACATCCATATCCACATCTGTTTCTCTTGCCTGTATGGCAGATACTCAGGTCCAAAGACCTCGCGTGCCATAGCGAAGAAGAATCTCAAAGCCTTGCAATCAGTGATTTTCGGAGTGAATGAAACCAAACTGTAGATTCCATAAAACTGATTTCAAACAGTCTGTTTCTGGGTGGCATATTCACTATAGTTGATTTAGTACTATACCGAGTTTTTATTAGCTACTTTAATTGGCCTTTGAAATGATGCTGCTTCTAGTGCTTGGAGGCAAATGAAGCGATGGATTCCAATCAGATAATCAGTTTCACTGCATCAGAGCTAGCCCAGAGAATCCAAGAACGTGAATCATCTGCACAACTATCCATTAAGCCAGGAACTGCAAGTTACCTTCTGAGGTGAGTGATAAAATGAGAAGCCTTTCAGTTGAAGGATCGGTCTTCTGGCTGCTTGTTAGTGCCATCATCAGTCC
>CAYFTD010000461.1:0-2551 GCA_964345915.1 uncultured archaeon | reverse complement strand
CAGAACCTCTGATGTGCGGGGGCTTTGGTCTTCCACCTATGACTAGGTTGTTAGGAGATTGTACCCACTGCGTCTGACAGTGGGCTTACTGGTGTGGTCACTGTGCAACGGGTCGGCTTCTTGAGATGTTTCTCGCAGAGAAACACTGGAGGCCTCCTTTCTAGTGAACGTATCATAGGTCCTTCCTAGAAGTGCGATCTCTAAAGGAAGGACAATGAGTAGAAGGCCAGGAAGGAGGAATAGGGGAAGCATAAGGATGACAGCTCCCAATAGACCAAGCGCAGTGAGCGAATACCTACGTAGAGTTTCACCTTCGATTTCAAACCCAGAAACAATATCTATCTGGCGTTCTCTGGGGTAAACTCCCGTATATGGTACCACCAGTTTGTAGTCGCTGTTGAAGGCCTCTAGCTGAAGCTGGGTCCTATATTGAAGCTCGCTTTGAGTCATCCTAATTCATAAGAACATAGGTCCAAATGCATATGTAATCGTGGTAGTCAGCAAGTGCGGAAATTCCCCCTTCACTAACTACTCATTGCACTTTTCTGAATCGTCTGTTTCGGATTTTGTACATCTAAGATCGTTGCGTAGAAGAGTTCTCTTATGTCCCGTAGATGGTATTTGAATTCCTGATAGCAAACGGCGTATAATAGAAAACGTGGCCGATGCGCTGAGGGATATCCTTATTATGCAAGCAAGTACTTACTTGCACAAATGAAGTCCGTCGAGATTAGAGTCCTTGAAGCGACTAAGAACCTCTTGGTGAAACACGGCTACAAGGGCATGACTACTAGGAGAATAGCAGAGAACGCTGGTGTGAATGAGGTCACTCTCTTCAGGAAGTACAAATCTAAAGATGGGCTGCTGGGAGCGGCATTGGTCGATGTTGAGGCAAATGCACAGGCTTCCTTTGAGTCAGTGTTTGATACAAACAAGGACACGTACCTTGACACTTCACTCCGGACAATGGGCCTGAACCTTATTCGATTTGCAAGAGATGAACAAGGTCTGATGATTCTTCAGTTTGCTGAAGGGCTCAGAATGCCTTCCGTGGCAGACTCACTATCTTCTGTTTCTCAAAGAATACTGACACATCTGACCGAGTACTTTGAAGAGCAAATTAGGAGAGGCAAGATGCGCCAAATCGAACCGAAGATAGCAGCATTGGTCTTCATGAGCTACGTTTCTTACAGCCACATTGCGCGATTGCTACTTGGAGATGATTTCATTGAAGATCACGAAAAGAGCTTGGACGACTTTCTCGACGTCTTCACCGGGGGCATACTCGAATTTGATGACTTCGGTCGAAGAAACAATGTCCTCGAAACTCGCAAGTAATCGTAGTAGGTGTCATCAATAGTAAGTCCAGAAACTCACAGTATTAGCTCCAAGACAGATATACTGAGAACAGTGACTCAGAACCGGGTTTCGAGACGTATACTGAAAGGAATTGTCAAGAAGTGTCGAGCATGTGGAGACTCTCGACTGAATGTGGGTCTTGAGCTGATTGCAGGGATAAGACAAGGCTCGTGTCTAACTTGTAGGCTTGCAACCGCTGTCATTCGGAAGGTGATATCCATTGGATCATCGACCTTTGGCGCAGATTCGGACTTTGTGATCAAGGGTCTCTCGGACCCTATCTTTCGAAGGTCGCTTTCGTGTGTAATATCGGGTCTTGCGAGATTTGGAGCTAGGACCCCATTCGTGCCTGGTGCGCCCTTCCAAGTCGTCTGGAACGTGACCAGAGCATGCAACTTGAAATGCAAACACTGCTATGAAGAGGCAGGGGGCGAAACTCATGATGAAATGTCGACCAATATGGCACTGAAGTGCATCGATAAGTTGGCTGACGCAGGTGTTGTGTTCTTGGCGTTTTCTGGAGGTGAACCTACTCTGCGGCGCGACATTCTAACTCTGATTAGACGGGCAACTGACAGGGGGATCTACGTTGCCTTGGCTACGAATGGTACAACACTCTCAAGACCACAGAAGGTGAGGGAGCTCAAGAAGGCAGGATTGAGGTTTGTACAGATAAGCCTCGACGGGGCTACAGGGGAAACACACGACATCTTCAGAGGCGTTCCCGGTGCCTTCAAGAAGACCACCACTGGAATCGCAAACTGCGTCGCTGAGAACCTGTTCGTAGAAGTGGCGATGACAGTCACACGCCACAATCTTGCCGAACTCTCTAGCACAGTGCAATTGGCTAGAAATCTTCGTGTCAAGTGGTTTATGATCTACAACTTTGTACCAGTTGGACGTGGGCATGCCATCCTCGACGCGGACTTGACACCACTCGAGAGAGAGAAGATGCTCCACGACATTATGGATATGATTGTGAAAAAAAGTGATTCTGAACAAATGGAAGTGCTTACAACTGCACCTCAGCTGGCTCGTGTGGCCCGGACGGCAAGCATTCAGGGGTGTTCTCCTTCTTGTGAGACTTCTGATGAAGTGCATCCCACACACTTCTTCAATGCTCGACTCCCTGTACGGATGAGAGAGCTCGCCAAGTTCATTGGAGGATGTGGAGCTGGTCGGTTCTACTTGG
>CAYFTD010000460.1:0-2049 GCA_964345915.1 uncultured archaeon | reverse complement strand
AGCACTCGCCAAGTCATGGCGATTCTATGAGGACTCTCGAGTAGAGAATAAGGAGATGTACCTTGAGGCTGCAAAGGCTCCGGAGGGGGCTCCGCTGTGTGAGCTGATCTACAATTGTGTTAAGGTATGCCCGAAGGAAGTTGCTCCGGGTGGAGCTATTAGGAAAATCAAGGAAACATGAGAGCTGACATACACTCGGTACCATGCTGCGGGCTTCTATCCTCCACCCATCTGCTTGATTCGATTGAGAACCTCAGCGTAGTCCTCAGCCGCTCCGTCAAAGAAAGCCGCATCATGCACTTTTGAATAATGAAGTTTGGCTGAGCTTGTGTGTCTGTCAGGAAGAGCCTCTTTGTCGCGGACCAATTTCCCTGAGAGTCTAAGGTATCCGTATAGTCCAATCACTAGAACAAAGGCTCCAACAATCACGAGAATGTCCAGCAACTCTACCACGTACACATTGCATGGCAACCGACTTATGCCTATCGGCATTTGGTGCTACTGTGTCTTTCTCGACCTTCTTATGTGTGTGGCAAGCTGTCCAGCATGGTGGACTGAATGATAGCCAGCAATTGTTCTGATGACTTGTTCAATTGAGGCCTCTCTGACCGGGAAAGGGGGAGGCAGTGCCATGACCTTGTCCAGCATTTGGTCATCAAGTTTGCTGCAGAGATCTTTGAATGCATCGTAGGCTGAACGGACCGTATCTTTCAGGACTTCCGTAGGCTCCCCTTCGCTCTCAACCTCCTCTATGTTGAGATCTATGCCAATCTCCTCGGCAATCATTGAGCATGCAATCAAGAGTACGGAAGTGACATGTTCTACTATCTCACTGGGAGACCTGCCTCCCTCAGGGGGTGTCCAAGACACGCATTCCGAAGCTCGATCCACCTGATTTAGCAGCCAGTTCCGAGCCCCTAGACCGAATCGAAGTACCTCACCTGGTCTCCCAGTCACTTTGTCAGTCATGCATTTCACCCAGGAGAACAGCACTATGGACGTGACATAAGAAGTACTCGGTCAATCCTCATCCGAATTAGGTGCCATTCAGGATGGAATGCTCGTATTTCACATCGCTAGCGATTTCTCCAAGACGTTTCTTCGTCAGCTCAATTGCCACATCTGACCTATCACATAACACCCAGCGACGGCCAAGTTTCTCTGCTGCAACTGCAGTCGTACCTGACCCCGCGAAGAAGTCTGCTACCAGGTCGTCTTTGTCGGTGGCGCACTCGACGATTCTCTCTAGTAGGGACAATGGCTTCTGCGTCAGGAAGCCTGTGTACTCCTTGGATGCTCCTTGAATTGGACTTATGTCAAGCCACAGATCTGAAACCTGAACACCTGGTACATCTGATAGGTACTGTTTCTTGGAGTATCTTCCATTCTTGCTGACGTATATCTTGCCTTCGTTCCACCACTTATTCAAAGTATTCTTGTTGTACAAGTATGGTGCAGTTCTGCCTCTCCACTCAAACTGCCTACGGCTTTCGGTCCTCTGGATTCCTTGAGCCTCAATCTCAATCAATCTGAATCTCCCACGCTCATCCTCGTATCCGTATGGTTTCAATGACTTCTCATCATGTTCTCTGTGCACCGGATTTGCTTTGAACTTCGTAGCGTCTTTGGCATACAACAGGATTATGTCGTGTTGACTTCCGAAACCTCTGCTCTGAGCCTTCGGACTGTTTGTTCTTCTCCATACTATCTCGTTTGTGAAGTTCGAGTACCCAAAGATGTCATCGAGAGTGACCTTGACATAGTGGGAAACGTGCCAATCCAGATGGACCCAAATACTGCCATCTTCACGAAGGAGTGGCTTCATAGCAGTCAGCCTCTCCCTCATGAACTGAAGATACTCTTCCAAACCTCCGGTCCACTTGTCTGTGTAAGTGTTCACCTCCGATAGAGATGGAGCTGATTCTGTCGTTCCAGCGCCTTTCTTTCTCAGTCTATACTGAGTTCCTGATAGATAAGGCGGGTCAATGTAGATCAATCGAATCGTTTCTCTGTGCGACTCTTGTAAAGATTGAATGACGTCAAGACAGT
>CAYFTD010000459.1:0-7843 GCA_964345915.1 uncultured archaeon | reverse complement strand
AGGAGATTCCTACGACTGTTGCCCCCAGCTTCTCAATCATCTTCGTCAGTGCCAATACTGTGGTTCCCTGTATCAGCCAGTCATCGACGAGTGCAATACGATCCCCAGGATCAATGGATTCCGATACGAGTGCTAGTCTGCGATCAGCAAATCTGCTTGTAGGGAGGAGCTCAACTGGACGACTATAGTCTTCAGGAAGATAGGCTATCGACCTGGCTGGGACAACTCCGCACCCCAGATAGTACGCTATTGCTCCGCCAAGTGCGAGACCTCTCTGTTCAATCCCGATGACCTTGTTGGGTCGGAGTTCCACAAGTGGTTTGGCAAGTGCTACAACTGCCTCATGGAAGACGTCTGGATTCTCAAGAAGCCTGCTAATGTCAATGACAGCCTGGCCTGGCTCTGGCCAGTCTTTGATGACCTCTACATAATCATGGAAACTGATGTCTGTCATCTTGAAACCACGGCGAGTCCAGCCTTCAGACCAGTCATATTTCTTTCTATATTTCCACAACAGGGTCCAGTGCGTCGTTCTTCCCGCATCCGTTGCAGAAACAGTTATCAAACTCCGCACGAATTCAACTTGAAATCTGGATGTTGGAGTGTCGTACGAACTGATAGTACCAGGCACAACTATTGGAGTATCGCTCATTCCGGGCTATGTTGAGATTAGAGACAAGGGTACTGTGAAGAAGAAGATCCCGACAAAGCATCGTTCCTTTGATGACGTGTTGGAAGAAGTGGAGATGTTCTTCAGAGCACGAAGGAAGATACTGGCCCCAGGGACACTCAGAGATGTGCTTGTTCGAATAGGACTCCCGCAAGCAAAGGTAATTGTTGCAGATGAAGAACCAGCTGTAGCTGAAACCCGCAGAGAAGAGCCTGCTCCGGAACCAGTCGCGGCCGCTGAGGCCTCCACAATTCCCGCAGACGAAGCTGCAACGTTTGTCGAGAACCCGGATATAGAGCCTGGTGCAACGATTGTTGACGGGGAGGAGTTTGTAGATATCACTGACGCTCTCACTGCAGTTGAAGCAATGAGTGACACGTTCATGGCCGCCTCGGCCAAGAACAGTGAAGAGAGCGCGGTTGAGAAACCCGGACTCAAGATTGAGGTGTCAGGCACCGAGGAGATCAAGGCGGCGCCGACAACATATGCGTCCACTCCTAGCGAGGCCCATTGGGAAGCAGAAGTGGTGGAAGCCGAATCCGAACTTGAGGTCGAAGAGGCCGCACCACCAGAAGCAGAAGAAGTGAGTGATGAGGCTGTTAGGCTGCCAACACCTGCACACGTAGTCAAGCCCCTAGTGCATTCTAAGGTCTTGATCCTTGGAGAGGATGGCGTAGGAAAGAAAAGCCTGATGAGAAAGGCTGAGATGGAACCTGTTGTAACTTCGGAGGAAGTCATTGATTCTGTGCCTTATATCCATAGCAAGGTATTCGAGGCTGAGGATCACCGAGTCAGACTCAATGTGTGGTCATTCGACGAAGCAGTGAAATCCAAGATTGGCCGAAATGAGTTTTACGATGATGCTGAGGCACTCATCATCGTCTACGCCGCGTCGGACAGATGGAGTTTTGAGTCAATAGATTTCTGGCTGAAGGAAGCTTCTATCACTCTGGAAACGGTTCCGCCCATCGTGATTGTGGCAAACAAGACGGATCTAGTCAAAGATGTAGAAGAGGAAACCGGAGATATGCCAGTCACCAAGGAGGAGGGATTCTCTCTCGCAGAGGAGTTGGCCAAGAGATTCGGAAAGGGGAAGAAGCTCCACCAGGTAGCATTCCTGGGCACATCTTGCCTGACTGGTGAAGGTGTACTAGATGTCTTCCGAACAGCATCTGAACTCGTTTCGAGAAACAAGTAGCCACCGTAACTGGAAAACATCATATAGAAGGCAGTACTTTTGCCAATCAGAGTAGATAACGCCAGGTTGTAGAAGGGTGGTGACAAAGACGGCAGAGTCTTGTGAAAGCTGTGGGAGAGAAGTGGAGCCTACTGACCCCATAGCGACTCTAGAGGATCAGTTTGCAAGTGACGCACGCAAGGAAAAGGGAATCTGCATCGATTGCTTCTCCAAGAGATATGGGATTACCTCGAGAGAACGTGAGGATACTGGCGGAGTGATATATGAGCTTCAAGAAACACCTTCATCCAAAACAGATGTAGGCAGCTCCAAGTTTGGCTGTAAGAAGTGTGACTGGGTTGCCTGGAGCGAAGTAGGACTTGAAGCCCACATGCAGAAGCGTCACTCGTGATGACTAGAGGACAATCACTTTCCTGTTAGCTGGAAATATCCGCGTTCCCTTTCTATGAGATGTCCTGACATTCTCAGTCCGCCTAGATTCCTGGCAGCACTTTCGAGCATTCCCATTCGATATGTTGCCGTCCGCGGACCCACACCCTGCAGCCACTGAAGGGCAGTGAGATCAAGCCTTTCGTGCACTGAGAAATACAATCGCAGGTCAGATGCTATTGTTCTGGTTCTATCAAACATGGATACGGTCAGTCCTAGACTAGGTGCTGCAAAGCTTGCAATCACCCAAATGACAACTAAGGGATCATTCGCGAACTCGTTGAAGAAGAGTGCGAAACCCGTGAGAATTGGCTGGACCAAGGCCAACACCACAAGTGCCAGTGACATGTACTGAGGAGCATCATCACTTCCTAGTCCGGCCACTCCGATGATATCTTGGTTTGGTGGAAACAGAAAGACCAGAACTCCGCCAGAAGCGACCCCAACTACCAGCGCTGAGAATAGTAGCTCGAAGACGAACTCGATTGTCCTCTCTGTCCACACCATGGGGAAGCTAACAAGTGACTGGATTGTGAGTGCTGCAACGATTGCAGCTGCACCTGCAAAAAAACCTCTCCAACTGAAGAACTCGTACCTCATGACCATGATATCTTCAGACAAGACTTGCTGACATCCACACTATTCTACAACGAGATAATACATAGATATGTGATAAAGTCTCTTGTGATAGCAGAGCTGGATTCGTAGTACGGTCTTTGAATTGTAGGATTGTCTAATAGGTGGAACCGAGGGAGTTATACTAGTGACTCACATGCTGATGCAGAGTCCTTGAGTGTTGTACCCAGAGGGAGTCATTTATTAGAATCGCGGAACGGGCTCACCATGGGTTGATAATCTCACCAACGAGGAGTAGATTCAGCTGACCGACGATACAATTGTACGTGTAGACTCCGTATCCAGAATATACACAATGGGAGAGATCCAAGTTCATGCTCTAAGGGATGTATCTTTAGGAATCCAGAAGGGAGAGTCAGTTGGGATAATGGGTCCCAGCGGCTCTGGAAAGACAACGCTGTTGAATCTCATGGGGGCCTTGGATCGACCTACCAACGGCAGAGTAGTCATCGATAGCGTCGATATCACTGACATGAGTGAGAAGGAGCTGACTCTCGTTAGGAGGAACAAGATCTCTTTTGTCTTTCAATTCTTCAATCTGCTACCCGTTCTGTCAGCCTATGAGAACGTGGAGCTCCCGCTCTTGATCAGTGGCGTTGACGAGGAAGTCAGAAAAGAACGGGTCGACCATCTCATCAATCTTGTTGGACTTGCAGATAGGGCAGAACACCGTCCTGACGAGTTGAGTGGAGGAGAGCAGCAGAGAGTGGCCATAGCCAGAGCCCTGGCAAAGCCTCCTGGTGCAGCAAGCTCCGTAGTAGTTCTTGCTGATGAGCCAACTGGAGACCTCGACTCGGCTACGGGCGAGGAGATTATGAAGGTACTCATCGAGCTGACCAAGGGTGAAGGTGGCACTCTGATCTGTGTGACTCATGACCCAGATGTAGGCGAGAAGATGGACCGAGTATTGCAGATGAGAGACGGGAGAATAAGCGATTCATGAGGGGGAATTGTTGGAAGCTGTTCCTGTAGGATATGAAGCATTTCACAGTCTTCGCAGGAGGGGTGTGACTCTACTTTGTTTTCTGCTCACAGCTACCATGATAATGGGAATCGCAGTGTACGTGGATTCGTATTCGGTGCACTACTGGGACGAGGCAGTGGACGTCGGAGAAATCTCGCTGATAGTCGAGGGTCCGGACATCGATGATGTCATTGATTCAATCCGCCAGATTGATGGAATAGCCAAGGCGGTTGAGCTGCAGACAGAGGATGCCGAAGTTTCCTTCCTATATCAGGGTGATGTATGGTATGAGTGGGCCCGGGCCTGCGCGCCGACCACAGAGTACTATGACGTGTTTCCCAACATCTACACCATATCAAACGGGAGGCTTCCACAGAACGAGTCCGAAATCGCACTCGCAAGAAGCTTCGTGAGTTGGGAATGGGTGAACCTTAGCATCGGCTCCCAGCTACGCTACCTGTCCTTGGGCACAAATGAAGAACGAAACATGACTGTAGTAGGCATATACGACGTACACGGAGTCGATCAGGATGATTGGTGGAACTACTACTATTTCGATTTCCGCGCAATTGTGGTCCCCTCCGTTATCGACGAGAATTCAGAGATGCCGGTAGTCCATGCTGATGTTGATAGAACTAGAATCACACCCTTCAACGCAGTAGGTTCACTTACATATCTTACAGGAATAGCAGAATCAATTAGAAGCCTCGATCCCGAGTATACTCCTCAGACACCTTGGTCAATTTACTATCCGAATAGCCTGCTGGAAAGAGGAATCCACTCCTATATCCAATGGCAGTCGAATACAAGGATGTCTCAGCTCTGGCGAGCAGTCCCCGCAATACTGCTCATTCTCATGGTTGGTTTCCTTGCAATTAGACACAATGTAAACGAGAGACGATATGAAGCGAATATGTTGGTGGCCCGGGGAGCATCCGAAGGCCACGTGAACAGCATCATCAATCGTGAAATCGGTATTGTCGCAGTCATTTCATGTGGCTTGGGCCTGCTGCTCGGACTTGGTGTAAGCAGGATTGCTCTTGGAGCGACAGGTTTCTTCGAATTCGATTTCTTGCTAATGATCCAAGAACCTTGGCTAATCACTATTGAATCAATCATTCTCTCATTGGTGACAGGAATTCTGCTACCAGTTTTGACCCTCGTCGGCTATAGGACAGTCTACTCAACAAAGAAGACAGTGGAAGCTAGTTCGGGCAGATTGTACAAAGTATCTCGTGGTCTGTCGCTTGTCAAATGGGATGCCCTTATTGTAGTCCTCGCTAGCATTCTGATGATAGCAATGTACACTGGTGGTTCCGAGGTTCAGTCAAACCCGATCTTGGGATTCCTCGCTTCCATAACTCCGCTACCGCTCTTCATCGGAATGGCAAGTCTTGCTGTCAAAGGAATTCGCCGTGGTGCCAATCTCATATCAAGATCTCTTGTCCGGTTTGTAGGTGAAGTGCCTGCATTTGTTGGAGTCCGTCGAATAGGTAAGGAGGCATCATCCGCAGGGCCGGCAATCATGGTTCTCGTTTTGGCGATAAGTCTTGCATGGAACAGTGCTGTAGTAGATAGCACTCTCCCTGCGACCAATCTGAATCAGGCCAGATTTGCAATGGGGGCGGATATCGCATTCAGGCTGGACACAACTCAAAGCGGCCTATGGGACGAGTTTCTTGTCAATGCCACAGACCACGCGCTCACGTCAACCGTTTCGCGAATTGATGTGACGACTCTCTTCCTCGCAGATGAGTACGACAGCAGAGCCTTCTTTGCGGCGATAGATCCAACGGAGTACTCTGAGATCGGATATGACCACCTAGGCGTTCGTCTAAACGAATCAGAGCTCAATGTGCAGCTTGAGAATCTCGAAAATGATCCATCTGGTGTAATCATCTCAAGAGACATTGCAGATCGATATGAATTTGAAGAGGGAGATGTCCTACGCGCTTTCGAGGAATGGGATTCGCCTCAAGTATATGAGTTCACAATAATAGGAATCGTTTCAGCAATACCCGAAGTCCTAGAGCGAGCTTCAAAGAATGGAGGAGGCGGGCCAGTATTCTACTACGAAGACATTCGACCTCCTGGTCCGATAGACTGGGAGAGGAAGTTCGGCGAAAGGAGGGCATGGATTCACCATGACCTAGCAAGAGTTCTCTTCAATGAAACTGAGAATGTGGAACACTATTGCGTACTGGGCACTGCTGCTGGCGCAAACGGTACACTTGTCGCGGAGGAACTCTTGAGTTCTGGCGGCGATGATGTCATAGTGAGTGGAGAGTGGGGTGCTGTCGACTTTGAGGTTCACCATTATGTCAGTCAAATCATGTATGAGATTGATAGAGCAGTTGATACTATGACCACGACTGTCACCTTAGGTGTGATCTTAGGTGCCTTCACAATCTACGCTGTTGAAGGAGTACGTGCCAGAAGAAGAGAGATTGCCCTTCTAAGGTCCATGGGGGCCAGTAACTCACTCGTTGTGAGAGCTCAGGGAGCAGAGCTTCTTGTGCTGGTGTTTCTGAGTATTCTTCTTCTTGGATTGTACGCCCCACTTTTCCTAGCGAACTCTCTTCTAACCGCAGTCGGGACATATGGCAGTTGGTCCTATCTCTTTCCAGTTGTAGTCTTTCCCGTCATTCCATGGCTTCTGTTACTCATCGTTCTGACTTTCTTTCTCGCTTCAGTTGTGCTGTTCATCTTGGCAATCTCGACACTAGCCACCAGAGTAGGTCTCACTACCGCTCTGAATGCAGCCTGGGCGGAAGCAGGTCCTTATGGAGGTGACCTATAGTGTTCTTGCTATCTAGGCTCACTTCCAAAGCACCTCAGGTTGCGGCAACCATCTTGATATTCTCCCTGTCAGCTGGTGTTCTTGGTGGAATCCTCTTCTACATGGATAGTGCGGGTCCTGACGTACTAGACGAGCTCACTGAGGATATTCCTGTGGACATGTATGTGAGCTTTAGGCAGAGTTTCTACAACCAGAATCAAACATCCATAAGCGACATCGAGGATGTTCTAAAAGAGGAATCTGCAGTCATTCACACAGAAACTTTGGCGATACTTGAGGACTATAACTGGGAAGAAGAAGATTGGAGGGACGTATTCTGGTACCTCCTGGGAGTCAACGAGTCCTTCTTCGAAGCTTTCTCACATGCAATTGAAGTCGCGGGCGGCGAGGTGAATCTCAACTCTTCAACGTGTCTAATCGAGGAAGGAAGAATGACTAGGTACGGGCTCGGGATAGGTGACAACGTGACTGTATCCGTAGAAGCATACAATGAAACTGGAGACTGGTACCTTACAGAGCAGAACTACACAGTTGTGGGGTCTTTCACAACTACACTCTTCATGTACGCTTATGAATGGGGGGTGCCACTTTCGACCTCCCTCTTCCTGGTAACCACAGTTGAAGGACTAGAGGAGGGATTTGGTGAGATTAGTCGTGACTCTTGGAATTCCATTAGGGATGAGATTTGGGCAGCTGTTGATCACTCCTTGGTACTTGGGCCGGACGCCATTGGAGCCATGGAAGACCTCGAACACCGGATTGAACAGAAGACTCTACCCTTGGCATCCGTAAGCCACTTCGCCTTGATAGACGCAGTCTATGAGTACGTGGCCTGGGGGATTAGCATGAGAGCAATTGCCCTATCATTCTCTATACCTACTATAGTAATGGCAATCATTCTGGTTCAATATAACTCAGACCTGTTGGCCGATGAGAGAAGGCGAGATGTAGGAACTCTGAAGACACGCGGTTCGTCGGGATGGCAGGCGTTCCGATGGATTGTCAGCAATGCTCTGATTGTAGGATTGATTGGAGGACTTGGTGCAGTACTCGTCGGTGGAGTTTCAGCTCTGCTCTCTGGGACAGTGAAAGAACTATTGTCCTTTGACCTGACCAGGCTCGCAGAGTTCACCTTGTTACTTCAAA
>CAYFTD010000458.1:0-3684 GCA_964345915.1 uncultured archaeon | reverse complement strand
AAGGACTCATTAAGTGAGTTTACACTGAGCTTAAGCGAAGTGAGACGTGCTGGCAAAGCCTCTAATGTTAAACTATCAGCAGGGCTCGAACCATACAAGAATGGTGACATTTTACCTCTGGAAGCCACGCCACTTGTTGCCGGGATTGTATTTTTATATAGGGTTATATGGTAGTGTGCTATATTTCGCACCACTTTGACTAGTGGTCCCTGTCTACAGGGCCTCTCCTTTGATTGCCCGGCTGGCAAGGATGTGGAACGTGAGCGTTGCGAGTCGCTCTTTATGAGCAATAACAAGTTCTAAGAACTCGTCAGTACATTCATCTGAAAGGATTTGCGTACGCTCAGCGCGGAACGTGGCAATGTGAAAGGCGCTACCCACCAGAGTATGTAACCTCTCTTCCGGTATCAGTATCCAAGACACGGGCTCGGCACAATCCAAGACCGCCAAGTATCCTACAATCTTCCCTTCGGATTTGATGCCCTGAAGATCATCATGTGAGAAGAGGGGATTGCGGCGACTGTCGCCATGTAGAGTAGTTTTTACTTGAATCTTCAATATGCGATCACCCAACTTGGCCTTGACGTCGGGGTGTCCCTTCGCATTGACCTCCGTTACCAGAGCGCCGATCCGCAACAGAACATGCGCGAACAGTGCCTGCATCCGATAGCCGAATTCACTATCGCCATGCGATGCCCGCAAAAAATCCAGAATAGCCTTGACCTCGTACTGTCGCTTATCAATCGCCAATCTTTGGTCCCTTTATGGGGTCGAAGTGCTCAACCGCTAGCACTGTGTATGGCTCCTCTTGGAATACACGCGGAAGATAAGGCTCGAACTTTTCTCGCTCATGTGTTGCCACTATGAGTTGAGCATGCTTTGAAGCTTCGGCAAGTTCTTCCACAAGTCTTTCAACATGGGACGTGTCAAAGCTTTCTGATGGGTCGTCTATCAGAAGAAGATCAAGTTCCATCACTTCTGGCTGAAATCTAGAGAAGACAAAGTACGGTACTAACCGCAGCGCTCTCGCTGCTTGCCCATTAAGCACATTAACGGGGAAAGTCTGACCCGGCAGCCGGGAAGACGCGACTCGAAGCTCGACCCTTCCTGCTTGTTCTGTAACGCGCTTTACACTTACTTGGTCATACGATACCTGTCTCGTCAGGCGACTATAAACATCAGTCATCATTTCATTAAGGCGCGGCGTGGCTCGGTCAAATGCCTCATTGAATGCTTCTTCCACTATGGTTCTGATCTCTTTGGATGTCGCTAACAACTCACGGTACTCCTCAAGGATTCCGCGGGCATCGTTCAGGCCAGGGCCAAGCTGCGACTGGAGATGCTCAACTCGGTCCCTATACTCGTGGTACCTTACCTCTTCCTGTAGGTCCCTAACCGCTCTGGCTCGCCGCTTCCTCTCAGCGTCTGCGTCCTCGATCTGTAGCTGAATGCTCTTGACATTAGCATCGATCTCAGCCACTCGTTTCGACACCTCCGGCATGCTCAATTCTGACACGTCAGTTCCCGATACACCCGAAATAACTTCTCTGGCTTTCTGAACTGTATTGCTGAGATGAGCCAGTTTTTCCTTATGTTTGTTAATCAACTCCGTGTTGTTGGTGATCTCCTCAATGCGAACTCGCAGACCCTCCAGATTACTCGCTGAATCATCATCTTGCTCGTTGTCCCGGATACGGTTGGCAATAGCGTCAATGATAACCTCCTTTCCCAGTTCTGAGTCACAAATAGGACAATGATCGATATCGTGTGCCTGGCAAAGACGCTGCGCCAGTCTCGCAAGATCAAGGCGACTGGCACGCTCGCTCATAGCTGCTTCGTGTTCCCCCAATTGTGTCTGGAGGTCTTCAATAGTCGTTCCAGCAAGAAGAGTGGACATTCTCTCATACGCATCGCCTAACTTGCTCTCCAGTGAAACTCTTTCCTGTTCACAAGTCCTGAGCATCGACAGACTATCCTCAGCTTTTTGTAGCTTCTCTTGGAGACCAGCGAGTCGCCCTTCAAGTTCGTCTGTTTTGTGTGTTGTTGCTTCGTCAATCCAGCGCCTGGCCTGGTTTAGAGCATCAACGCCCGAAGAATCGTCCACAGCCTGCTCGTATAGTTGAGCCTGCTCTCGCACGAAAGAGTTGATTCGAGACTGAGTTTTATTCCCGGTTGGAGCAGGGCCATCTCCCCAAGGGGGATTGCCAAGTAGCTCATCAAGCTTTGCTTGGAACTCCCTCAACGATTCGCGGTACTTCTCTTCTCGTTCCTCGATCTGCGCAGCCATCTCGTTTGCTTCTTCTGACCGCTCTTCTATGATTTTAGCGAGGCGCTCTAGCATTTCAGGCACACTCTCAAGATGTAAATAGAAGCAGAGCACACGGGTGAAGTCTGATATGTCAACTTGTGCCTGTCTCCCCACTGCCTGCTGAGCAGCGAAGATGACTTGCGTGCCCTCTCGTTGTCCTATCCTCGCGAGTTGAGGGAGCGCATCCCGCTCGAGGATTGTGCTCCCACTCGAATCTGTAATAGTTTGGCGCGATCTAGTCGCTCCAGGCCGCAGTTCCCGGCGCACTTCCAGAGTTTCGTCCGGACCCGTGAGAACCAGGATAACAGTACACTCACCTTTCTCGTAGAACGTGTTGCGTACTTCTATATCCCTTCCAGTGGGTGAGCCAAACAAACACCAGCGGATTGCCTCTATGATGCTCGACTTTCCGCAGCCGTTGGGCCCAAAGACAAACACGTTTTGTTCGGCAAGCTCAATCGTCTGAGGCCTTGTGAACCCACGAAAGCCCTCAATTCGCACGTTTGTGATTCGATACTTAGCTTTTTTCATGCGAAAGTCCTTCCTCATCCGGACCTATTCCAAGCGGTCGATTTCGCGGGTAAGGCTTTCCCTTATTCTAGTAAACTCTCCCTCTATGTAGGTTATCGCCGCACCTACTCCCTTCCTTTTCATCTCTTCTTGCAACCGTCCCCAAAGCGTCCGAGTTTCGGCCTTGTCTACGTGTTTTCCGACCTCAGCAAAAACACGCTCAGAATCGCACTCTTCAAACCCTTGTGTATCTGTCATCGTCAGTCCTCCCTTTTTACGTCGGCTTTCGGTAATACATATCCCACCACGACAATTGCCATCAACCTCTGAAATTCCGCCAAGCTTGTTTTCCTCATAGTCCGAGCAAAAAGATACCACATTCCCCCATTCCCGTCAAAATAATTCTCTTTAATCTGTTTCTCTTAAAAAATTTTTAGCCGCCTTCTCGTATCTTCGTTCGCATAAAGCTACGTTGTGACAGGATCTATTCCGCGGCAGGCGTGTTAATTTAGAATTGTTGACAAAAAAATTCATTTTTGGCCGTTTTCTTTTGACTATTATTTGAAAATATGTTAAAATACCCTCCTGTTAGCCAGCAGTCTAACGACAGCATCGTAGTATGCAAGTCATAAGCCACAGAAGTGGCAAGCCCGCGGGTCAGCAGACCCAGAATCGAGTATCCAGTATCGAGTATTAAGTATCCAGAATCGAGTATCCAGTATCGAGTATCCATAATGAGCATCGAGAATCTAACTTTCGCTCACTTTAGGCACTTTAGCTCATTCTTCACTAAATTGCCCTCTACAATTGTCGAGAACCCTCTACAAATCAGCTACTTTTTATGCAAAACAAACCCAATTTCCGGA
>CAYFTD010000457.1:0-2768 GCA_964345915.1 uncultured archaeon | reverse complement strand
TGCATCGATGTCCTTGAAGATTTGGGCTTAGCGAAAGAAGATTACGAATTGGCTATCAGATTCACCGAAGACTTCTACGAGCAGAATAAGGACTTCATAGTCTCTATGGTGCGATCTTTTGGCAAGCCTGCCCTAATTGAGATGTGGGATGAGAGATTCTTCTACTTCGCCTTGAAGTGGGAGTTCAACTTCGTCGACAACTTGGACAAGGCTTCGGCACTGTCGACCGATCAGATCGATACTGAGAACGCTGAGAGATATGGAATAACCTACACCGACGAGAACGGCGAGAAGCAGTATCCACTCATTCTCCACTGCTCTCCAAGCGGAGCCATCGAGAGAATTGTCTACGCCTTGCTTGAGAAGGCCCACATGGAACAGAAAGCAGGCAGACCACCCATGTTGCCCATTTGGCTCTCGCCAAGCCAGGTCAGGGTTGTACCCGTCTCGGAGAGCTTCTATGATTTCGCTGAGAAGGTAGTCGGTGAAATTGAGGGCTATGGAATCAGAGCGGACTGGGATGACAAACCCTTGACTATGCAGAGGAAGGTGAGGGAGTCAGAGAGAGAGTGGATACCCTACATCGTTGTGGTAGGAGAGAAGGAGGCCAAATTAGGCGTTCTAACCGTCAGGGATAGGAGACTGGGAAAGGTAGGCAAACCAGGGAAACTCAGAAAGATGAAACTTGAAGAGTTGACGAAGGAGATAAAGTCTGAGACCAAGGGCAAACCATTCAAGCCTTTGACTCTTTCTAGGAAACTCTCGAAACGTCCAAGATTCTTCGGCTAAAGGCTAGCTAGCCAAGGTCTTCTGCACTCGCTCGCACGAGAACATCGTCCCTCCATGCAACCGATGCTTCGCAGACAAACTCCGGAAGTGTACTTCATTGTTCTTCTCGCCATAGAAAATCTCTTAAGAACCCTTGATGATAGACTTTGCTGCCGCGCAAATTGCTGCCTTCCAAGGGTGGAAGTCGGAGAGTTACTTTTCTTGGGAGGGCGCAACTGGCGCGGTTTCAGCGAATTCTTGTAAAGTATTCTCGTTCGGATATAAACCTTTCTAGAATCAAGCCCAGTCGGCCCTGGTTCCTCATCATCTTTTCCGTAGAGAGGCTAGAGGGTTGTTGGCCTTCATCTCCGTGAATACAGCAGGGGGAAACATGGCGGACCCGGAGGGATTTGAACCCTCGATCTCCGGCTCCGAAGGCCGACGCCTTGATCCTGTCTGGGCTACGGGTCCAAGGTTAAGATTGTGGATGGATGATTAAAGAATTTCTATCTATCGAATGGAGAGCTCTGCCCAGAAGACCGGATTAAGATTTATCTGCCACCTGTCTTCTAAAGGAGTGCTGTAGATGTCGGCTGTGCAGTTCGAAGAAGAAGGGATGTTGCATGGCAGTTGATGAGATGGTCGGTGTGGATGAATCGGTTATAACTCGAGCTATAATTCGGAAGACTGCTGAAGACTGGGTTGGTATTGCGGAGACTGATGTTGTCGTTGTGGGTGCGGGACCGAGTGGACTTGCGGCGGCGAAGTATCTTGCGGGAGCTGGATTCAAGACCGTGGTTCTTGAGAGGAGATTGTCCATTGGTGGTGGTTTGGGGGGTGGTGGCATGCTCTTTCACAAGGTCGTTGTTCAGTCTCCTGCCGATGGCATCTTGAAGGAGTTTGGCTGCAGGTTAGAAAGGCTAGACGGCGGGGTCTTTGTCACGGATACGGCTGAGTTGATGGTGAAGCTGGCAGCAGGAGCCCTCGACGCCGGGGCCAAGATTATATTCAGCGTTGCTGTGGACGATGTGATCTACAGGTCCAGTCCGACAAGAATAGTTGGCGTCGTGATTCAGTGGCGGGCTGTCGATTTGGCCAAGCTTCACGTTGATCCGTTGAGTGTGAAGGCTAGGGTGGTGGTTGACTGCACGGGTCATGATGCCGAGGTGATCACGGTCGCCGGTAGAAAGATCCCTGAACTTCGCATAACTGTGCCTGGTGAGAAGTCGATGTGGGCCTCTGAAGCTGAGAGGCTGACCGTGGAGAATACGGGGCAAGTCTGTGCTGGACTCTATGCTGCGGGAATGGCGGCGGCCGCGCTGAAGCAGACTCCTCGTATGGGTCCGATATTCGGCGGCATGCTTCTCAGCGGGAGAAAGGTAGCCCAGATGATTATTGAGGAGCTTCGTACGAAGGAAAGTTGATGAGCTGCTGGGAGACCGGGGGTTGAATATCAGGGATAGGGCGTTGGCAGTCTATCGTGGTGAGGAGCCTGATAGGATACCTTGGTTGATCTATGATGCTTTGTGTCCTAGAGGTGAGATGGCTCGAAAACTTAGGAATCGGGATCTAGGTTTGAAGGTCTCTGTGCCTGTTTTGAGGACGGAGATGCCTGACGTTCGGGTCGAGACGAAAACTGTTGGCAACATCGTCCATAGAATCTTTCACACACCTCTAGGCGATCTGTCCATGAAGGAGAGGATCTGTTTACCCGAGGGAGCTGGTTCCGCATGGATCACCGAACACCCAGTAAAGGATCTGTCAGACTTTGATGTCGCAGAGTTTATGGCTGAGAATACGGTCTACACGCCGGATTATGATTCCTTCTTCGTGGCGGAGCGGAATCTTGGCGGCGACGGCGTCGTCTTCGTTTGGGCAGGCCGTTCTCCCCTTCAGGAGATTCAGCTTGAGCTGATGGGATATAGAAACTTTGCTTTGATGCTGTATAGATATCCGAAGGAATTTCGAGGGCTTGTGCGGGCCTTTGAGAAGAGGGCTGA
>CAYFTD010000456.1:0-4819 GCA_964345915.1 uncultured archaeon | reverse complement strand
ATGACTTGGCGAGTGCTGCCGGACCCAGATACTCCTCTCTGTCTGCATTGATAGGACATGAACCAAAGCAGAGTGCACACATTATGCAGTTCACAAGGCGCTCGAATCTTTTGCGCTCGTCTTGGCTCTGCCGCCTTTGGTCATCACCCATGGCGGGTTCAGCCCATAGTTTCAGCGTTTCTAGTGCATCGTAGAACCTCGTCAGGTCAACGACGAGATCCTTCAGGATTGGAAGATTCGGAAGTGGTTCGACTAGCACCTCTGTTTCCCGATTCCAGCCAGGAGGAACATCCGTCAGAGCGTTGAAAGGCTTGAGCCTTGATACTTTGTCTTTCAATGAAGCGACCTGGGTCCTGCATGCCAGACGTGGAACCTTGTCAATCAACATCGCACAACTCCCACAGACTGCCCCTCTGCATGAGTACCTGAATGAGAGAGATTCATCCATGTTGTCCTGAACTTGAAAGAGCGCGTCCAGAACCGTCATTCCCTTTCTGTCTTCAACTTTGTAAAGATCATAGTGTGTGACCTTGGAACCCTCAAGGCTACGAGCGATTCTGAACATCATCAGTACTTCCTCTCCTTTACCTCAAACGTGCCAAGGTTGACGTCCACGTACTCCGTCTTTATGTAGTCTTCAATTCTGGTGACTAGTGAGTGCTTCAAGAAACTCTCATCGTCACGCTTAGGGTAGTCTGTCCTCCAGTGGGCACCGCGACTCTCTCTTCTCATCAGAGCCGTCATGGATATGACCTCAGCAAGGTCTAGCACATTCTCCAGCTCTAGTGCTCTAATCAGAGAGTAGTTGAATCGCTCTTCGCTTCTTGGCAGCGCTATGTTCGCGAACCGTTCCTTCAGGAAGCGTATTGCTTTCAGAGATGACTCAAGTGTTGATTGCTCTCTGAAGACTCCTACTTCATTGTCCATTATCTCCCCAAGCTGGAATCGGATTTCTGCAGGCGACTCTCCCGAATCTCTCAGCAATATTGCCTGGAGTTTCTCTCTCATCTCAAATGCCGCATCTTCCACTTCACACGAATCTGCCTCTTGTGGGACCGAGAGATACTCAAGGACCTTCCTACCAACAAGACGGCCGAAGACAAGTGTTTCCAAGAGCGAGTTACCACCTAGTCTGTTGGCTCCGTGAACACTCATGCACGCCGTCTCCCCGACAGCAAATAGCCCCGAGAGTGGTGTCAATCCGTCTTTATCACAATGTATTCCACCCATTGAGTAGTGCTGCCCTGGGCGGACGGGAATTGGTTCTTCGATCGGATCGTCCCCCGCGAAGAACATGGAGATCTCTCGTATTCCGGGTAGCCTTTCCATAATCTTCTTCCGTCCTAGATGCCTTAGATCGAGGTGGACATAGGCGTCGTCAATTCCTCTGCCCTCGTTTATCTCCGTCTGGATGGCCCTTGCCACGATGTCCCGTGGAGTGAGCTCCATTTGCTTGGGAGCATACTTGTCCATGAATCTCTCGCCGTCAGCGTTCAGAAGGTAACCGCCCTCCCCTCTTGCGCCTTCAGTGATCAGGATGCTGGATGGATAGAGAGTTGTGGGATGAAACTGCACGAACTCCATATCCTTGAGTGGAACACCAGCCCTAAGTGCCAGTGCGGCTCCGTCTCCAGTATTGATTAGGGCATTCGTTGAGTGCCCGTAAACACGACCGAACCCGCCAGTCGCCAGAACGACAGCCTTCGCCTCAAATCCGTGAACCTCGCCGGTGGCAATATCAATCGCGGTCAAGCCGCATACATTCTTCTCAGACCGGACAACAGAAGTCACGAACCATTCATGGTAGAACCTCACTCCGAGTCGCATCGCCTGCTCGTAAGTCGTGTGAAGAAGATTGTGACCAGTTCTGTCTGCTGCGTAGCATGTCCTAGGAAACATTGCACCGCCGAATGGTCGCTGAGCAATCTTCCCGTCTTCGGTCCTTGAGAATGCCGTGCCCCACTGTTCGTTCTCGATGACTGCTCTTGGCGCCTCTTTGGCCATGACCTCTACTACGTCTTGGTCAGCCAGATAGTCTGAGCCCTTCACAGTGTCAAAGGCATGCGCTTCCCACGAGTCCTCTTCACTTAAAGAGGCGTTTATTCCTCCCTGTGCGGCTACGGAGTGTGACCTCAGAGGATAGACCTTCGAGAGAACTGCAACATCTAGCTCTCCTTCAAGCTCTATTGCTACTCTTAGTCCAGAAAGACCAGCACCAACAACCAGCACATCGTGCTTGTACATCTGCTAATGACCTCCCACGCTGTTTCGCTTCAAAGGCGAAGACAAGCCTACTCTTTCCTGCTTGAGATTCCTGTGACTACACCATCTTTCTAGGATCCAGTAGCTCATCTAGGTCACCTTCAATCTCAATCTTCATTTCGAGAACAGTTTCCTTCACAGTCTTCCCGGTCGAATAAGCACGTTTCGCGACTTCAGCAGCCTGGTCATAACCGATGACTGGAGAAAGTCGAGTCACTATCATTAGACTTCTCGCCAGCTGACGCTCAATGCCTTCCTGATTGACCTTGATGCCATCAAGGCAGTTGTCGACAAATGACACTATTCCGTTTGATAGAAGCTGTACTGCGTCCAAGACATTGACGATCATCACAGGTTTTACGACGTTCAGGTCCAATAGGCTTCCTTGACTCTCAGCAAAGGCAACAACAGCATCATGACCTATGACCTGTGCGCACACTTGGACCAGTGCCTCCGACTGGGTTGGATTGACCTTTCCCGGCATTATGGAAGAGCCTGGCTCGTTCTGGGGGAGAATGAGCTCTCCAAAACCAGCACGAGGCCCGCTACCCATCAATCGAATGTCGTTTGCCATCTTCAAACAAGAGAGAGCGATCTGTCTAAGGCTTGCGCTCAGGCGAACCATTGACCGGTGGGATGCTATCCCTTCGGCCTTCACGGGATGAGTCTGAATCGGCATTTGAGTGAGTTTGCAGAGGTGCTCAACGACTTTCTCTGCAAAGCTCTCAGGGGCATTGAGGCCAGTTCCAAGTGCAGTACCACCAATCGGCACAACCCCCAATTCCTCCTGAACCCTTCGGAGTTCATCCAGATTGGCAATCATCTGCGATCTGTAGACTTCTAGTTCCGTTGAGAGCTGTATAGGAACTGCATCCTGTAGATGCGTCCGTCCAACCTTGACAACGCCATCAAACTCTGCGACCTTTTTCTTTAAGCTCGCTAGTAGTTGCTCCAAGGCGGGTACGAGAATGTTTTCGACGGCCTCCATTGCTGCAACGTGCATGGCCGTCGGTATCACGTCATTAGAAGACTGCGACCGATTCACGTGGTCGTTGGGATGTACTGGAGATTTGCTTCCTCGTGGATGCCCAAGAATCTCGTTGGCTCGGTTGGCCAAGACCTCGTTCATATTCATGTTCGACTGAGTGCCTGAGCCCGTCTGGAAGATGTCAACAGGGAACTGGTCAAGCATGTTGTGTTCATCGATTAGCTCGTCGGCTGCTTGGTCGATGGTCTTCGCAAGCTCCGGTTCGATTTCGCCGAGATCCATATTGGCCAGGACGCAGGCCTTCTTCACCTTGCCCAAAGCCAGAATGAAATCCCTTGGCATCTCCCGTCCGCTGATCTTGAAGTTCTTTATCGCCCGCTGGGTGTTGATTCCCCAGTAGGCATCTTCAGGCACATCTACCTCTCCAAGCGAGTCCTTCTCCTTTCGCGAGTGTTTCATGTTCATCCACCTTGGTTAGTGCAAGGCAATCAAAGAACTAGCTCGTCAATGATGGCCTGGACGTCTTTCAGACTTGTCTTGTGGTCTCTGAGACGACCATCCTCTGGGAGTGCTAGACCATCAGCTAGGACTGGGGCCTCCATCTTGTAGAACACACCTATGGGTATCTTGTCGCTATTACTGAAGGCCTTCTCAAGTGCCAGCATCTTATTTGACGTATCGTGCCCTTCCTCTTGGAGTGAATAGGTGTGTTCATTGTAGAACTTCCACGTGAGCTTCCGATTCCATGTTTGGCACGGTTGAAGAATGTCCACAACAGCGAATCCTTTGTGCTTGACCGCTTCTACCATCAGAGATGTCAGAAGCTTCTGGTCGCCAGAGAACCCTCGGGAGGCAAAGGTCGCACCTCCTGCGATTGCTAGAGCCACAGGGTTAACTGGATCCATCGGTGCGCCGGCAACAGGAGGAGAGGTCCTGGAAACGTAGCCCCTCGGAGCTGAAGGTGAGAACTGCCCCGTTGTAAGACCCATTACACCGTTATTGTGGACAAAGACAGTCATATTCACATTGCGTCTCGCAGCATGCAGCAGATGTCCCAGCCCCTCTCCCAGAGTGTCTCCATCGCCAACGTGCGCGATGACCTTCAAGTCGAGATTGGCGAGGTGAGCACCTTCTCCAATTGGAATTGACCTTCCATGAAGATTGTGGATTGCATTCAGGTTAATGTAGTGCGGCATCTTACTCCCGCAGCCAATTCCGGAAACAATCAGGAATTCATGCTGTGGGACCGCTAGGTCAATGACAGCGTTTCTCAGCGCCGATAGGATACCGAAGTTACCGCATCCAGTGCACCAGGTGACTTTCTGGACTCCTTCAAGATCTTCCTTTGTCGTCATTTGATACCAGCCTCCTTGAGACGATTGACAATGAATGAGGCCGTCATGGGTCTTCCATCGTACTTGTTGATGTGCAGGTCCACGGCAAGACCAGACTCCATTCGAACAAGCTTCGCAAATTGAGATGTAGCGTTTTGCTCCACCGCTACGACCTTCTTTGCTTCACCGAAAACTTCTCTGAGAGTTTCAGTCCGTAACGGGTATACATCGCAGA
>CAYFTD010000455.1:0-3615 GCA_964345915.1 uncultured archaeon | reverse complement strand
TCCCAAGAAGGCACACCTCGTGAGGTCGATCCACTCTTTGGGGCTGCGCTATATGTTGTTACAAGACACCCCTGGAGTCATCCCAATCCCCTCACCAAGACCGAGTTCGCCAACAGGCTTCGAATGAAGGAGTCAAGTCTTGAGTGGTATACTGACAGCATCATCGAGAAACTTGGGTTCTTAGTCCTGTACGACAGCAGTCGCAATCCGTTCTATGTCGACCCTAGAGGTACCATATTGAGTGTCGTTGATTCCATCGTGATGGGCAGTGTTGGAGAAGAGGTCGTACAGGGGATAGTAAAAGGCAGTGTTATTTCACCCAATGCGTTGGCTGACAAGATTGTTGACAGGCTATGTAGCGTTGTCAAGGCAGTTCCACCTACCTTTGAGCATGAGCTGCACCGTCTTGTGCAGCGAAAGATCGAGGAAGAAAGCAAGCGGCTCCTAGACCAGCTTGATGGGCGACAGAAGACCTGATTACGAGTTCTCTGGCTGCAAAGTAACCTCTTCCACAAATCGTCTTCCAGCAACCACTTGATCGATTGAGTGAATCACAGCCCCTGCCTGTTCGAGAATCTCCTTAATGGTTTCATATTGCAGGTCATCGCCTTCAAGAGTGATGGTGATGCTCTCCGTGTTCTGGTCCACCTCTTTCAAAGAGATGTTCAACCCGCTAACGTCCTCGCATCTTGAAAGCATAAGGGCAAGGTCAGTGAGCCTCGGTGAGTGAGGCTTAAGCACGTCAAGAACTATTCTTCGAATGCCTTGAGGCAATAAAGTCATACTCCGAAATTGACCTTTGGGTCTTCTTTCTTGGCCTTCTGGTCTGGGTAACTCCTGTTAAACCTTACGTCACGGCAAGGCAGATGCATCACAACCGTGACTACCTGTTTCGCAGCGGAACTTGGATTCATCGAACGCCGTACGCCATTAAATCGTAATTGACGTCCGAACCCTTATATCGCAGGTCAGCACAATGGGTCAGAGAGCCTCTACCCAAGACTCACGCCGGGAACAGGTATGGGATGCAGACTTGAAGCAGGAGCGACTCACAAGACACACCAATGATAGCACGTCTGATTCTACAAAGAAGCCTCCTGCCCGTCGTAGGAAGAAGAAATCGACTCGTCATATCGAGATCAATCTTACAGACTTCAAGACACATCCTCTCTGGGACATTCTAGTCGAAACCGCCAGAAAGAACCCACGTTATGCCAGTCTGGCGGGGTATACCAGGGATGTCATCCTATCAAAGAATCCAGACATCAGTCCGAAGGAACTGGCTGGTCGACTGTCCGTTAGTCTTGGCGTGTCGATGGTGATACTTGACGACATCAGGTCTGAGGACGTCTAGTAGCCGAGAAGCTCATTCGGGTGAAGACTCACCAGGACCCTGACTTCAAGTCTTTCTCTTTGTTCTACCTTCCAGTTCTCTCAAATCAGACTCTGTATTGATGTTGGAGAAAGTCTGCAGATCCGGATCTATCTCCTTCAGCACCATTGTTGAAACATACATTACATTTGACAGACTGTCGAGAAGATCTCTCATTCTATACCTGCCTTCACTGGAAACTCTTATTCCTTGTGAGTAGGCGTGTTCTGCCAGATAGACCGAATGGAGAGGCTCAATGTATCCCGACGGCCAGGACGGGACTACTGCACCATGTCCTGCGCGAAGTTCGTATATGGTCCTCAGAAGTTGTACATTTGCAAGAGGCGTGTCAACAGGCAACAGAAGTGTATAGGAGGTGTGCGTATGTTCAAAAGCTGTGAGGGCTCCAGTCAGTGCACATCTCACGGACTCATCAGGGTCTACAACAATCTTGGTTTCACCGATGATGTCCTTGACTGCCTCGCTTCCTTCTTCAGTTGACACAACAACTAGCACATCATCTGACAACTGCTCAGCAATCTCGATCATGCGTGCTACTAGTGGCTTTCCTCTGAACTCAGCAAGACTCTTCACAGACCTGAAACGAGCGGACTCACCGCCAGCCAGAATTCCAACCGTTAGATCTCCGCCCGTCATTGTTTGCCTGCACACTCTTGGCTACGTTCTGGTCATGAATTCATGGTGATGTCGATGGACTCCCTGATTCCTGAGTTACCCTCTTCACTAGCGGAACGTTCGGTTTGACTCTATGTCCTGCCAGCACACTCTCCACATTGGGGAGGTCCAGTGCGACTGCTAGCAGCTCAGTATAGTAGTATACTGGCAGTCTGAAGTCTGTCTTGTAGATCCTATTCACAATCTTCTGTCCTGACTCAAAGGAAATGAAGCATGTTGGACAGAAGACGACGGCGGCCTCAGGACCAACCATCATCATGCTGGAGAGCTTCTCCTTCAGAACTGCAAAAGAAGTCTCAGAGGCCTGTCCTCGAATTCCTGCTCCACAACACATGGTCTTGTCCATGTGCTCTAGAGGCTCCATACCAAGGGTCTCTACAAGCCTGTCCAGCTTGATCGGCGCCTCAGCACTAT
The DNA here is from genome assembly GCA_964345915.1 of uncultured archaeon. Taxonomy (GTDB): domain Archaea; phylum Asgardarchaeota; class Thorarchaeia; order Thorarchaeales; family Thorarchaeaceae; genus SMTZ1-83. The sequence continues at coordinate 1,133 of CAYFTD010000455.1, read as the reverse complement.
CAACATGCAGGACGCTCTCAGGCCTCAACAAATGGCAGCCAGAGTGTGTGACCACTCGCATGGAAACTGGCTTTACTACCTTCTCTGATATCTCCTCAGTCCCTATGTTATCGAACAATAGCTGGTGGAGATGCATGATTGAAGCAGTACCTTTGTACTCCATTCCAATATCAGAGAGCTTCTCATTTGCCAGATTTTTCCTAGACGATTTCGTGTCAAGCTCATGCTTCGCCATGGACAGTGACTCGTGACAGCCCGCACAGGCAGTGAGAATGTCCAAGTTCTTCCTCTCAGCGAGAGTGATGTTACGAGCAGCAAAGACAAGCCAAGTATCATCAGAAAAGGACCTTACTCCATTCGGTTCAGGGCAACAAGTGAAGGGGAGGTCCACAAGTTCAATTCCCAAACTAGGTGCAACCATACGGATAGACTTCTCTGCGAAAGGAAGTCGATATGCCATTGTACAGCCGGGGAAGAACGCGTACTTCATTTTGCAGAGCTCTCCTTCGCCATATTACCTTCCAAGATCTTCATGGCACCAGTGTTTTCAAACAACTTCTGAATGTGTTCGGCATTCGGTTTCGGTAGTTCTGGTAGGTCTAGTGCATTTCGTTTCCGTTCTATCCCAGTGGAACCAGGAGCGATTGCACCTGTTGCGAGAAGGGATTCGACGGCTTCCACAATACTAGGAGGAGCCTTTCCCTCTGCTGCAGAGATGTTCTTTACTGCTATCAAAATCTCTGTGAGTGATACTCCCATCGGGCAACGTTGGTCGCACATTAGGCAGTATGCACACATCCATTCGTTCCCCTCCTCTGGGATTTCGCCTTTTGAAACAAGGGAGTCTATTGCAGCTCTAGGATTCACTCCTGGTGCAACGCGGAAGACAGGACAGGAAGAGGAGCATATACCACACTGAAAGCATGGTCTGGCGGATTCCTTGATTTCGTCGATGCGCGTCTTCTCTGTCACTCATCTCACCTACTTCTTGGATTGACGCTTCTTCGGGCTTGTCTTCTTGGCTCCGGCAGCTGTAGTCTTCGTCTTCTTCTTCGCCTTAGGACGAGGTTTCGTTCTTGGCTTTGGTTTGGGTTTCGCCATCAGGGTCTTCATGTTGTTCTCAGCAACTTCTG
>CAYFTD010000454.1:0-6958 GCA_964345915.1 uncultured archaeon | reverse complement strand
AGGAAGAGATTCGTAGAAGAGCACGACCTTAGTGAGGACCTGGCTTCTCAGGTTGTCAGGTCTCTCAATCTGGATTTGTACGAGAGCATCGTGAACAAGATCGATGTATCCCCCACACTAGTTGCAGTCACCTTGGAGAACACGATTGTAAGTCTACATCGTGATGGCGTACCCACTGACAATCTGACCGAAGGACACCTAATGGGTCTGTTCGAGAGTGTTTCGACAGATGACATTTCCTCAGAGGCCATTCCCACTGTCTTAACTCACCTTGCCAACAACCCCTCGTCCAATGTGAAGGAAGCCCTAGAAGCAACTGAACTAGAAAGGGTTGATACCACGGAGCTTGAGAAGATCATAAGAGCAATAGTCAGGGAACGAGTTGACTTTGTACGCGAGAAGGGTGAGGCTGCAATAGGTGGTCTCATGGGGGTGGCAATGAAGGAGCTCAGAGGAAAAGCCGATGGTAAGACGGTTAAGGACCTCCTGACAATCGAGGTAAGGCGTGTTCTTACAGAGTAATCACTCCATCAAAGACCAAACCTTAAAGAGGACTCGTGCGTGCTCCTCCGAGCAGACTCATTGAGGCGCCATCAAAATCTGCTGAGTCGCCTGAGCCGCAGTGGCCTAGACTGGTAGGGCGCGAGACTCATAATCTTCTTGGAATCATCCAAGACAAGACTGGGGTCATGAGCACCGCGTCAAGGCTCGAGATGGGAAATCTCGAAGTCGAGGGATCGAAGCCCTCGACTCAAAAGACACTGGTTTCTTTTCAGGGAAGACATACTCATGTTGACTATGAGAAGAACAAATAAGCAGCTCTGGGAATGAGATTTGGCGTCGAGTTGGTGAGTTAGTTTGGAAGTTGAGGAAGCACTGAACCATGGGGGATTGAATTGACTCTGGATCGCATCATTGAGCAATACAGAGAATTCGTCGAACGCTCCAAGACAATTGCGACAAAAACGGATGCTATGAAGCTTGAGAGAGATGCCAAGAACATAGCAAAGGGCATTAAGAAGGTCAAAGAGATCTCCGTTGAACAAGCAATTCTCATTCTAGAATCTGAGCAGGTCGAAAAAGTAACATCCTCTCTCGAATTCACCGACCCGAGATACTTTCCCATTTCAGGTGCGATGATTGCTTTTGAAAGAGAATTCGATAAGTTGAAAGAAAAGCATCCTGAAGTCTTCATGGATGCAGATGCAGAACGTATCCGAAGTGAATTGGGACTATCCTCGCCTGATGAGGATGAAGTAGTAAAGTTCAAAGCGAAAATTCAGGGAACGCCAAAGCCTCGCCAATGGATGCTTACTCTTAACCAAACCAAAAGGCCATACACCATTGATTTGCCTAGATTCAAGTATGAAGGCTTGGCAAAAGTCAGTCCAGACCTTCTTTGGATCGATTAGCTTCAGGGGAAGACTCCAAGTGACTTGATGTATTGGCTCGGACCTACTGCTCAGAGGAGAGCGCCTAAGACATTCCCGCGCCCCCTAATCTCTAGTATGAATGCTCCCAGCGAAGAATCACGGTACGACTTTGACTTTCTGATTGCTGCCCCTGTTGATGTGACCCGAAACGAACTCCGAGAGGTTTGGAAGGGACCTGGCTACTACGACTATCATCCATTATCAGAATTTATCTTTCGTGTAAAGATAGAACGCCTCAAGGGAGATTCGAAAGATGATCTGAGCTACAAGAAGGAACGCGTAATCGATATGATGCGAAGCAATGTCGTTGATTCACCCATTGATATTGGATGGAGAATGGCGTACCTCAGGGATCTCGGGTCCGATTTTCCTCCCGCCTATAGAGGATTATTGCACAAACATGATGCTCCACCTCCTCAACCGATTGAATACACCACTATGAGTCATGATCAGTATATTCAGACAGTATTGGATAAGTTTGAAGATGACACGGTAAGGTCCGGTGAGGGTGCTATGGAAGGTGTACCAGTCCTATGGGGTTGGACAGGAATCAGTGGTGAAGCAACTATGCTGACTGGATATCCACCTCTGCCATCCAAAAGGTCTGTTTCCACCCCTATTGTTGGTGTCTTTGTTTCCGTTGACCATCTCTCACAAGAGTTTGCTGAGCGATTCTCAAAGAGCTCGGTCAAGTTTGCAAAGGAAGCTACTGGAGTGGCTCGTTTAACGACCATTCCGGTTCTTGTTGCGAAGAATGTAGATCAAGAAGCCAAGGAGTGGGCGGAAGATTCTGCGAAAGCAGCCTGGGGAGGTATGTTCGTTCCAGTAATAGTGAATCTAGACACGGGTGAGCTCGATTTCCAGAAACATGCTCCATTTATAGGTAGAATCGCTTATCATCACGTTCGAGCATTCATCGAGAGGTATTTGGTCACTGAAGCAATGAGAGGAATTGAGCGCACAGAATAGGGTACTAAGGGTTGCCTTCTGGGAAGGAGAACGCGTGGACAATTCTCACTCGAATAATCCCATGAACTGTAGAGAGTCAAGTTATATTAGCGGGAGAAGTTGATATCCACTGCAGGTGGGGTCGTATGACATCTATGGATGAAGTGATCTCCAGGATCAATGATGCGATTTCTATTGAAAGGGTGGACACTGAAAGCAAGATTGATGAGCTACGCAGCGCTGATGATTTGCTGTCTGAGGTGTCTTTCAACAAGAGCGCCTGCGAGAAACTTCTGCAGTGTCATATGGACATTGAGCATAGATTCTGGAAGTCACTTCCCGACCATCAGGAAACGGGGCTCCGCCTCATGACCTGGGAGAAGAATCCTCTGGGCGTGGCCTACAAAACTGTCGGAAAGTTCATCGAGTGGTGGAAGGTAACGTACAGTCAACAGGTCTTTGAGTCCTTGTACTCTGTGATGGCTTCCAGCTTAGGAAGCCAGCATGTTGTCCCCGAACATCATTTCTCTGCGATTATCTCACTTGAGGACGTAGACGGATTTCGCAAGATTGCTGAGGGGGACTTCCTACTTGGGCCTGCTATGATGATGCAGACCACCTCAAGTTTAATCAGAAAGGCTCTGGAGTCATTCAGAATAGGACCATTGAATATCATTCCTAGTACGTTGATGATTCCGCTGGCAATGGTGAAAGACTACACTCCTCATAGTCATCGCAGCTACCGGAAATGGGTCTTCTTCAAGAAGAGCTTCGACTTTCAACTCATTCTAGATGGCGGGCTCGCAGATACTGAGCAACTGAGAGCGGAATTGCTAGCAAGTATCGCAGAGAAACAGATGCAACTGGGACTGATTCTTGTTTACGCACCAGCAGATGAATTGCATCTACATGTTGCAATTAAGAAGTCAAGGAACGAAACCGATGAGCAGTACGACATGAGAAAGAGGACTATTCTGGACCATATTCGTGATGACATGTATATGGATACATCACTTTCTCAACATAACTGGAAGATTCTCAGGGTCATTGAACCATCACCATCCTCTTTGGACAGTTCACAATGGGTTACGACCTTGGCTGCTGCACAGGCAGCAATGAGAGCGTCAAGAGTGAGCTATCGTCCCGGAGGCTTCTAATGACGTGAAGACGAAGTATCTGTCAATGTCACGGCTGAGAGCAGCGAATCGAGCCCATTGACCAATAGACATTTGAGCGACATTCTCAAGGCCAACGAAGGAGGTGTGGTTTAGGAATGGAAGTAGATGAGGCCTTGGACGGAATGGAATCGATGATAAGAGGCGACTTCGACCCAGAAGAACCGGAGAAGCTGGGTCCCTTTGTACGAGCTATCAGGAAGCCATGTACCCCTGTCACAGGTGAGCAGCATCTTCGACTCATCGGAATTGTGGTTGAGCTGCTCACAATGGGTTATCCCAGTCTTGGTCCAATCTCCACTCTTGAGGACTTCTCTGAGCTCCTGTTCGACTCAGGCTATCGGGCGACACGGTGGACTGGCCAAGCGAAAAGCGTGAATCCCAAGGATCATGAGAAACAGGCAATAGTCTACGAACTAGCTGTGGAGTTCTTGAAGAGCATTGGGATGCTTGACTCTGACGAACAGGTAGAGGTCATCGATTACGGAGACTTCGGCGTTGGACACAAATCAGGTCGGTCCAGAGCAGGAGTGATAGTCTTGGCTCAGGAAAGCATCTTTGTTGTGGGAAAGGACAATCCTCATGATCGTAGCTGCTACATCATATACCCCGACCTAGAAGAGAAGGCCTACTATGGCAGTGTGAACTACATTGAGCTTGGTCAGGTAGACAAAGTGGAGAAGGTATGGGAGCCGCTTCACAAGAAGGTCGACCTCTGGAGTGACCGAATCGACTACTTGCGCACAACCCCACGCCATCTGTACGGGCCGCTCTTCTTCAAGACTAGAATGCCAGACAAGGTCGAGATTCAGAGAGGCGAGTTCAGGGTTCAGGTCCGCCCTAAGGCAACCAAGGACAAAGATGCCTTGAAGGACCGTCTTGAAGGGCTTGACGGCAAAATAAGGAGCTATGTTGAAGGGTCATCTTCCTAGCGCCTCGAATGATGTCTGAAACGGGCTGAAATGGATGGGTAACAGCCTTGGCATATGAAAGGGGCATAAACGACCTTCTCAGGAACGCCCAGGCTCTCCTGTCAATGAGAAGGCTCAGTGACGCTCAGAGCACGGCGGAACTTGTTCTAAGCATGCTCAGAAAGAATGACACTGAGAAGCTCCTGAGTGTACATCTAATCCTGGGTGAAATCCACAGGCAGAGAAACGATTGGAAGAAGGCTGAGAAGCATTTCAAGAAGGCCTCGAAACTCGATAGTGAGAATCTCGATGCGCTGTTTGGCCTTCTGCGGTCATTAGAGCCACAGAAGAAATCGAAGAAGAAGAGAGAAGAATACAGGGCCGCCTCGGCCAGAGCAATGCAGTTGACAGGACTTGACAAGAGATTCGGCCCGGAGCTCATCGATTTTAGAGATTCTTTCGGTACTCTTGATGACCATATTGAAACTCTCGCCGACTTGACTGAGAAGGTAATCACTAAAGAAGCAGGGACAGATGACCAAGCCACCACTATCACTCGTGATGAAAGGATGATGCTTGCTGATTTTGTAAAGCAGTTCTCTAAGATAAATGAAAAGGCAAGGGATGTGATGAAGGCTCATGACAGATCGCCCATGATGGCCTTCTTTCACAGGACGGTTGTGTTCTTGGACGATTTGTGGATGACTCTGAGAACAGAGAAGGACTTTGACTGGACCAAGATTGGCTTCCCAATGCTGATGCGCATCGTCTGGCCTCCTCTCGATGGCGAACCGCCACTTCGGGAGGACGATGCCAGAGTGATAGACTTCGTCAATCTCTGCACATCACTATTTGCGGGAACTGATGTGATTACAGATTTCGTCGCACTGAGAGCGTCTGTGTCAGAGAAGACAGATGACGTGTCACCGATAGCATGGTGGATACTACTCATGCTTGGCCTTCGTGATTGATTGCAACAGGGTTGAGCGCTCTCCGAAGTCAAGACTTCTCTTCCTTACCATGCTTCTCGACTTCGTTAATCAAACGCGCAATTGCCTTGGACATATCGGAAAGCTGTGGCCTGTACGTCATGAGATTAGAGAATAGGATTAGTTCGTCCTTTGTTTTGAATTGAATCATTTTGGGATGGTTACGGCAATCCAAATTCGTGCAGGGAAGCTTATCGCCATATTTGACGGTGCTCCCTTCAAATTCTAGGTCAGTCATGAAGTCACCAATCCATCCATTGAAACACTTCGAGCATAAGGCAAATGTGTACATAGTTGATCTCCCACATTTCTCACATGTGATAAGCCGGACGCTATCAGCCACTTCACCATATCTCTGAGCAAAAGCAGATTTTTGAATAAGAGCCATATACTCATCACTGGGGAAGACAGAGACTTCGTTAACTTCACGACATCCAGCACAGAAGACTCGAACCATTGCTTTCCCTTCCTTGATTAGTGCAATCTTCAAATCATTGAGTGCTGGTGCAAACATTGGGTCTTCGTCGAGTATTTCTCTGAAGATTGCCGCTGCATCATCGTATTTGCCAGTCTGAAGATGCCTTTCTCCTAATGCTGTACGTCTGAGTAAATCCTCCGCTTTCCTTCTCTTTGAATCACCACAACGCCTTGCCCAAGTTTCATCCAGCCGTTCTAGAATCACATCATTCTTGGGAGCTAATTTCAACGCTGCGTCAATCATTTCGCGAGCCTCTTCGCATCGACCGCTGTCAATGAGAATGTTCGATAGATTAGTCATTGATTTCCAGTGGTGAGGATTACATTCGAGGGCTTTTCGAAACATCTTTTCACTCTCTACAAACTGTTTCATAGAGAGTAGGGCGGTGCCATAATTGAACCACATTTCAGAATCAGTGGGAATTAACTGGGCGGCCTTTTCGAAGTACTCCCTAGCTTTCTCAAACTGTCTTTCCATTGTATATAATCTAGCTAATGCATCCCAAGCATCCCCATGCTCAGAATTGACAGAAAGCTCCTTTTCCCAGAATTCTTTTGCCTTATCATATTCCCCTCTAATTTCATAGATTGTTCCAAGTCTATACCAAGCATCTTTGAGATCAGACTTGAGTTGAATTGCCGTTTTGAAACTAGCTTCAGCATCGTCAAAGCGTTGGAGGTCGCAAAGGGTTCGTCCATGGAGATACTGGAATTCGGCATTGTTTCCATGAACATCTAGTGCATTTCTGAACGTCTTCTCTGCTTCCTCGAAACGATTTTGTTCAATGTAGACGGAACCTAGGTAGAGTCAGGCACCGTCTAGATTTGGCTCGAACTGCACACTCTTCTTAAGAGCAATTTCCGAAGCATGAAGGTCATGAGTATCAAAACTAATCCTGCCAAGGTGAAACCACGCAAGTCCGGCGGAAGGGTCCAATTCTGTCGCCTTTGCGAGTGCCGTTTTCGCCTCATTGACCTTGTTCTGTGCAAGTTGTGATATGCCTAGATTGGTCCAAAGAGAGGAA
>CAYFTD010000453.1:0-3340 GCA_964345915.1 uncultured archaeon | reverse complement strand
ACATTTCTCGTATCGTAGCCAGCCTTGACGGCTGTGATGCTGATTGTGTAGACATCGGGAGAGTCAATGTTTGCAGTGCTGAAACTCAGATTATAGAGTCCGGAATCCTCCGTTACTGTTAATCCTTGAACAGGTTGTCCATCAAGGGGAGGGCCGAAATAGACAACATCTATTGTTGCACCAACAATGCCCGCACCATGGTCAAGGTCATTGAAACTTGTGGTAATGTTGACAATCTCACCAATCTGTGGTGCAGCAGGTTCAGGAGAGCCCGCCTGCAGACTGGTGAAGACAAGATCTACATCCCCGGCCAGCGATATAGCTGACGAATTTGCGTAGAATGGTGGCAATGCCTCGTTCCAATTGACTTCGAGAAGGAAGTTGTACGTGCCCACACCAATCCCGGCAGTAAGGGCGTCTGTGCGAACCCGGATTGTGTACCTACCCGAATCGATGCCTGTTCCTTCATTTATCCAGTATGCAACTCCTTCGGTGAGAGAGGGCTGTTGCAGACATGTGAAGTTGATGCTGGCTCCCGAAACGGGGTTGTCATTACCAGAATCAAGCACCGTGAAGGAAATGGTCATGTTCTCGTAGTTTGATGGTCCAGTAATCGGAGTCGTCTGTATCAGCTCAGGTGAAACAGTCATACTTCTGCCGACAATTGAAACCCTCAAAGAGATGAGGCGGTCGTTGTAGTAGGGTGCCGTACCGTCATTCCAATCAACACTCAAAGTGAGATTGTAGTTGCTATCTAGAACATCTGTCAGTGAAGTGGAGTTGATTACAATCTCATACTCTGACCCAGACAGCTGCAGAGTATAGACTGCTGGGATAGCGGTTCCATTCTCGAAATAGAGGATGATATCACTTGGTGACAGGACTGTTATTGGGTCACCTCCTAAATCGACATCAGAGAACTCGAATCTGAATGAAACATTATCCAAAAACTGTGTCTGAGAGGGAGGCTGAACAATTCCAATCGAGGTGTCACGACTTCGTATCAGGATGTCTACCGACCTAGTCGCATTGTTATGATAGGGAGCTCCGGTCCAATTTGCAAAAATGTCTAGAGTGTGAGTGCCGAGTGTTAGGAACATGTCGGTGTCGAACTCGAATATGTAGTATCCTGAAGCACCTGGACTGAGCGAATAATCTGTGCCTTGAGTGAGTGGGTTGGAGTTGTAGACAACCGTGAACTGAGCGTTCGCAATTCCGAAGTCACCGTCTGTATCAAGATAGAACATGGTGAAGGAAACGTTATCGCCGAATGGCGTTGTTTCAGGTGGATTCTGCTCATCGAGCGAAGTCAATCGCGTCCTTACTTCAAACTCCACAACCACGGTGTCATTCCTGAAATACGGCGACACATACGCATAGTCCATTTCTATGGTCAGTATGTTTTGCACACCGGGCATCAATCCCTGGTTGTAGGTTTCCACTGTGAGCAGATAGTCACCAAAGGCAGGACGCCATACAGAGGTAAACAACCATCCACCCGGTGTGAGAATATTGAGGGAAACAATGCCAGTATCATTACGAATGACATCATCCGTAAACAAATCTTGGTAGTAGAGCACAATATCGACTGAAGAGTTGTAAGGAACTGTAGCAATGGGTTCAGCAGCCACCAGAGTGATTCTCTCTCGAACACTGAATAGTCTGGTAACAGATTGGTCTAGCGCATAGAAAGCTGCAATTGACAAGGTTACGTTCAGGTTGTAGTCGCCAGGAGTCGCATAGTAGGTCGTATTGAACGTGACCGCATATGTGCCGTCTGTGAGTTCCGTCCAATTGTAGTATCCTTCACCAATTTCGCTTCCTCCATCCAATAGTGTCAGAGCAGCTCCAGTGATACCGGAAGAAGAGCCACCAGTTATGTCTGTCCAAGTAACAGTGAAGGTGACGTTGTCACGATACTGAGTGGGCGAGGGTGTGAGGTACTCAAGGAACGTACTCCTTGCTGTTACTGTTATGAAGACAATCTTGCCTGTCCGATTTGAGTAGAAAGGCACTCCAGACCACGTGACATCCAGTCTAATCCTAAAGGTGCCGAGTCCTCCAAACTGTGTAGTGTTGAACTCGACCGTGAAAATCCCTGCTGATTCTGTGAATGAGAACGTTATGTTCGAAGATATCGTCAGTGAAGCTGAGTCCCGAATGAGTTTGTCAGGGTCAGCAGCAACATCTTCGAAGGTGAAGGTGAATGTTGCGTTCTCAGCATAGCTTGTTGGCGAGGGCGGGCTCACGGACAAGAGTGTGTCACGTGACAGGACTCTGACTGTAACGATATCTGTTCGATTCTGGTAGAACGGAGCGACGCCCCTCGACCAGTTGACGAACACGTTCATGTAGATAAGACCAGTTCTATCGAAGATGGAAGTGTTGAACTGTATTGAGTAGTTCCCGGCCTGAGTCGCTGAGTAATCGATTATGCTGACCTGCGAAAGATCAACTGACTCTCCTTGGAAGCTAACAAAGACAAAGACATTTCCAGTCAGGTTGTCGATCCCCATGCCGCTTGAGAGGTCGCTATAGAAGAACTTGTAACTCATGTCACCATTGTACGGAGTCGGCTCGGAAGCGAATAGCAGCGTCAATGAGGACTCGAGCCCCACTATACTTGCAGTAGTTATGAAGTTCTTGTTCTGGTACTTGGCGATGGGACCTGTCCAGTCTGCATAGACTGTGAATGTTTGAAGACCTAGCCCAAACTGATCTGCATCAACTTGAATCAGATAGAAGCCGCCCCCTGTGGATACGTAGCTGGACACAACTGGACCAGATGCGTTTTCAACACGGAAGTCCACGAAGGCGGAATCGACGCCCAGGCCGTTGTCAAGATCACCGTAGTAGACAGTCATGTTGATGATGCCAATGTTGCTCGTTGGCTCTATTGCACTTGTCAATCTGAAATCTGTGTTGTGGGTCCTGATTGTCACTGTGAGATTGAAGATTCCAAACTGGTAGTTGCTTCCTCTGGAGAAATTGAAAGTGTAGATTTGGTTCACAAAGAGCGAGTCAGAATCGGATGTCATGAAGACTACTTGGTATCTCTGTTGAGCTGGCACGTAGGTCACGCTGAAGTTGTGCCACGTAGACTGCACGCGAGTGTAGGGAGCCGAAGAATTGTCAACAGGAATGTCGTGGTCAATGTCCCAGTATTACACATAGAAGACACGTGAGTCCCCGATTGGAATGTCAAGAGCTCCAACAGTTGGGATGGCATAGGTGTAGGCAATTCGTATCAGGACTTGGAAAGTCAGATACTTTGCTTCGTATCCTTGTTTTGAAGCAGTCAAGTTGAAGTAGTGAATTCCTTCAGAGAGTCCAGTCACGT
>CAYFTD010000452.1:0-1836 GCA_964345915.1 uncultured archaeon | reverse complement strand
GGTGCTGTCGATTCTGCGGTCACGAAGGTAACGACAAAGGAACTGAACGAGAAGAACTTGGCTGATGCCGTCTGGGACCTTCAGATGGTACTAATCCAGAACGATGTGGCTGTAGAGGTTGCAGAACACATCTGTAATCTCACCAAAGAAAAGCTATTAGGCTCAAGAGCAGGCCGCCTTGAGAATACTGGCAAGTTGTTCAGAGCAGCAATCTATGAGTCGATTCTTGAAGTACTGACACCTGAGCAGCCACTTGACCCACTAGAGTTCGTTTCGGCAAAGAAGGCTAAAGGCGAGCCAACTGTCATTCTGTTTGTAGGCGTGAATGGAACAGGTAAAACCACAACCCTGGCGAAGATGGCCAGCTTGTTCAAGAAAAAGGGCCTCTCAGTAGTCATCGCGGCTGGCGATACCTTCCGTGCGGGAAGCATTGAACAACTTGAGAAACATGCAGACAGCCTTGGCGTAAGAGTGATCAAGCAGCAGTATGGCTCTGATGCGGCCGCAGTTTCGTATGATGCTGTTGCTCATGCTCGTGCCAAGCATATCGACGTCGTGTTGATAGATACTGCTGGAAGAATGCAGAGCAACAAGAATCTGATTGCGGAAATGCAGAAGATTGCGAGGGTCACAGAGCCGGACCTGAAGATCTTCGTGGGAGATGCTCTTGCAGGGAATGATGCTCTCTCACAGGCAAAGGAGTTCAATGATGCAATAGGTATTGACGGAGCCATATTGACAAAGGTTGATGCAGACCCATCAGGAGGCGCGGCCTTGTCAGTGGCATTTGTCACCGGTCGACCCGTGATATATGTGGGAGTCGGGCAGCGTTATGAAGACCTTCAGAGCTTCGAACCAGAGTGGTTTGCTCAAAGACTTGTGGCTGGGCAGTAGCGAGGGTGGACAGTTTTATTACGAGGGGCAATAAGAGGGCCCCTGCAGCAATTACGTCAGCAGAGGTAACAAGTGTGAGTTTCAAAGGTAGGCACTTCATTGATCTTTCAGATTTCAAGAGAAACGAACTGAGAGAGTTTCTGGACAAAGCACATTATCTGAAACGAAAGCTGAAACGTGGGGAGCCTCATGAGGTTCTTGAAGGTAAGTCAATGGCAATGATATTCATGAAGTCCTCCACACGCACACGAGTTTCGTTCGAGGTCGGTATGACCCAGTTAGGAGGGCATGCATTATACCTTCAGCCGACTGGTACACAGCTAGGAAGAGGAGAAACCATCGGTGACACAGCGAAAGTCCTCAGCAGATACTGTGATGTGATAATGGCGCGTGTATATGGTCATAATGAGGTTGTTGAGCTTGCGGAGAATGCAACAGTACCGGTGGTCAACGGTCTCTCGGACTTCAATCATCCCTGTCAGATAATGGCAGACATGATGACCATTGAAGAGCACAAAGGAGGATTGGAAGGGCTCAAGATTGCCTATGTCGGCGACTCAAATAACGTGAGCAACTCGATCATGCAAGGTTGCACGATAATGGGAATAGATGTCACAGTTGGGTCGCCCAAGGGCTATACACCATCAGATGAAATCATGAAGAGGGCAGATGCTCTCAGCAAGACCTACAAGACCACAGTTGAAGTAGTGAATGACCCCGCGACGGCGGTGAAGAACGCTGATGTTATCTACACGGACACCTTCTTCAGCATGGGCCAAGAACGGTCCAAGGAGAAGGAGGGTGCTCTGATGCCATTCCAAATCAACAGGTCTCTTCTTGGAAAGGCCAAAGATGACTCAATAGTAATGCACTGCTTACCAGCGCACCGTGACGAGGAACTTACGAGTGACGTAATGGACGATCCGACTCACAGTGTTGTGT
>CAYFTD010000451.1:0-7147 GCA_964345915.1 uncultured archaeon | reverse complement strand
ACTGACGAAGATGATTGAGAAGCTGGGGGCAACAGTCGTAGGAATCTCCTGTGTAGTCAATGACATGAGCGAAACACGCAGGAAACTCTTGGGCAGGCCTGATGTACACTGTCTCATAGAGAATCTCTGTGTCGACGACGTTGACCCAGTAGACTGACAAACTATAGACTCATGAGTAGGTACTCAGAAGTCTGTTAGTTATAGTAGATTCAGCTGTTAGGTCAGATTCCGATTTTTCTCACCTACAGGTGCAAAGATTCTCTCATGCATACGAAAAGAAATCGGCCCAGTAGCCGTAGGAAACCGATTCTTCCTCCTGAGCCTTCTGACATAATTGAGGTCACGGTCTCTTGAAGATGGGCATCTCTGCTTCCGATCTCGAAGAGGGTGCTTGCAAAAGAACCAGTGAAGACACGCTGTGCTATAAGCTGTGGCCTGAACTCGTGTCCAAAATCAGATCTCCATCCATAGTGGTAGGCCTTCAGACCCTCTTCGTCAAGCGAATCGTTTTCGATACACACTTTCAACGTTGCAGCAGCTATTTGCCCCGCTTTCATTGCATAGGCAATGCCTCCACCAGTCAGAGGATTGACCATACCTGCGGAATCGCCGACCAAAACACACCTGTCTCCCGTTGTGTTCTTTAGGGGACCTCCTGTAGGAATCAATGCTCCTCTAGTTGCAGAAAGGTCTGCATTGCCTTCCAGTTTTCCCATCCGCTTGAGCATCCGGATGAATAGCTTGAATCGTTTCGGCAGTCCAGCAGAATATTCGCCGACAATCCCGAGACCTACATTGATAGTTTCTTTCTTGGGAAAGACCCAGCCATACCCCGGGAGTCCTCCGAGATTCGCGAAGAAATGATATTCGTGGTCCTCCGTGTAGGAATCAACGATTTGCTTCTCTGTAGCAGGAATCTCCACAACTCTGCAAGCTGTGATTGAGCCGGATTGCCACTTCTTGTTCAGTCCAGCCTCCCTGGCCACTATGCTTGTGACTCCATCAGCACCCACAACGACACGAGCAGACAGAAACTCTCCTCCACTCAAAGCTACTTTCGCCTCGTCCTCTGAGAAAATCACCGATTTCACACGTTTCCCGATTAGTGGCTCCGCGCCAGCTTCTTCCGCCAGCTCAAGCAGCACATTGTCAAAGTCCGTGCGAAGAGCCAAAGCCATGTCTACTCTTCCTCTGAGTGCCGTCTTCATGTTAGGTGAATGCAGAACACCTACGCGGCACACGCCCTTCAGGAATTCCGACTGCCTCTTCTTCAAGTAAGGGAAGTCATCGACTAGTAAAGGAGAGAAACCTCCTCCACAAGGCTTGTCCCTCGGAAACTGGTCCTTGTCGATCAAGCAGACATTGAAACCGTTCCGTGCTAGATATCTCGCCGTAGTGGCACCAGCAGGTCCAGCCCCAACTACTGCTACGTCATACATTCAGATACCCAAGTAAACCCCGTCAAAGGCGGCATTTTTGCCTTACGATTTCCCTCTGTGTCATTGAAGGTTTTGCGTGACGCTTATGTAGGTCCTAGATGTCCTTTCTTCATTCAAATGAGTGGTTTCATCGAAAGAAGAAGAGCATTGAGGTCCAGAATCAGATCGAATGAGCTGCTTGACCGTAGGCTCCACGTCTTTGCAACGCTTGTCCTTGTCTTGGACATCACGCTGATCCTGTATACCTTGGTTTCAGTCACCGCAAGAATGACTCTCTCCGGACTCGGTCTACTTGACTCGATGCCAATCGTACTCTACATTCTCCCCTTGCTCATTGTGTTACCACTGCTGGTCAGAGGGTACTACAGGGACAGATTTGCGCTCTTCAACTTCATCATTCTTGTCATTTCCTCGGTCTTCTTCAGCTTTCTCTCTGTTCTCGTACGAGGATTCGCCATAATCTTGGTGTTCAACATCTTAGCCGTTGCCATCGTGTTTGTGATGGGACGGTATCGTCCCAAGACTAGCATAAGGAAGATTGACAGGAAAGGGTGGGCCGTATTCCTATTCTTCAATATACTTGGTTTGATGTTTCCGCTGACAACATTTGCCATGGGGCAGAATGCCATCGCATGGGTTGAGCCCACAGGACAAGCGACTATTCTCCTTGACGTTCCTCTTGCGGACTTCGATTTTCCATATCGAAACGTGACTCCTGACTCCAATACCTTGCAAGATTTGAACGCTTCTGGATTTGGAGTCAATCTCAGAGTCTTGGAAGGCAATGCCCAGTCATGGGCGAACCTGACTAACTGGCTTGTTGCACTCAATAGCACTGACATAGACTATGTGATCACGATGACTTCACCTCGAGGTTTCTATGTCGGAAGCGACGCCAACAGAATCGGTTCTACAACCGTTCTCCAGGCGGTGTACGGAAGCCACCTTTCTGCGCTTCTGACTCTTAGACAGGATTTGGCGGACCTCAATATCACCCGGCTTCCCGAGATCGTATACTTCGACATGACACTCTCGCTAATTGAATGGGAGGCTCTGATGGATGCCACACGAGGCTTGAACATCCCGGCTTTCTCCTCTCTGCTCCGGTACTCAATAGACTCGATCGACCGTACGGTACTTGAAACGTCGGCGCAGACTCTGGTCGATGAATCAAACAATGCCAATCTTGCTAGTGGCGTGCTCATTGAGTCGTTCATTCTGGATGATATGAGCGACGGGGACTCAGGCGCCGGGCTTGTTTGCGGCCAGACAATGGAAATCCTGCAACTATGGGACTATGTTGAGGTTCTGTGCTCAAGATCAGGCTATTCCTATGAGATGTTGAGTGACGTGGGCGAGTATCTCACTCATTCTTTCTCAAGTTCTCTGAGTCAGAGAGGTAGCAGTTGGTCTATCCGCTTGGGATCGGTAGGAAATGAGTTCGACATTCGGGGTAGGCAAAACGAGGTATACAATACACTCGAAATTGTCGCAAACGACGTTGCGATAGCTTCAGGGAATGGGGTGAGTAGAGTGACGCTGGAATCCTTGCCCCTATTGCTCAGCTCTTTCGGCTCGAGCGCTTTGATTGATCTATCGACAAGTATTGGTGGGGTGACTAGAGTTGGAATCACATATACATTCAGGATCTATGCTTTCAGATCTGTGTTCATTGCCATAGACTCGTTCGACCCGATTATGCTTTAGGCGAGCTCAAATAGACCTCGAACACTCCCATCCATATCTCGCTTGATGGCGCTGCCTTGACCAGAATGTCTCCATCGAAATTGACACCCACTGGTTTCGCACGACTCTTCTTCCAGACATCCGAGAAGATGAGAGAATGCAAGTTGTTCTGAAAGTCCTCCATGACTTGAGTGATCTTGGTCTCAATGTATGCCTTGTCTATACCGAAGGGAGAAAGGTCCTCTGTGGTTCGGAAGAGCCTCTCCTCGCTCACGGCTCCCAGCTTCTTGTCAAACGTGTATCCTATTCCCCCCACGAAATAGAACAGATTGTGTGGCACCACAGGCTCATCTCCCACTACCACAATGCGATTCTCTGTCATAGTCACATACATTGGATTGGCTACGTTAAATGGTATAGAAGCGGCTTCAACGGAGACCTCGTCCATTCTTAGTCTCCTTTTGAGAAACTCGCCGAGTGTCAACAAGCGCTTGTCGAATCGAAAGGCTTCATACTCTCCAATATGAACAACATTCCTAGCTTTTCTGACTAGAACGTCAACTATCCTTTGACACTTCTTGAGAAAGTCCACTCTCTCCTGATAAGCGTCCAAGAGAAATCCTGAGGAGATTGCCACCTTGAGATAGTCTAGAGTCTTAACATCTGAGAGGAGTGTACGACAGAGGAAAGACTCATCCTCCGATTCCAAGAAGCCCTCTTGCTCTGCAACTTCGAAAGGTAATGGTTTCCCAAGATGTACTTGGCGAGGTTTCGCCCTTTTACCCTTGAAGAAGAGCGCGACGTCAAGGTCACGACTCGGAACATCTGCCAACTGTCTGACAAAGGGGCCCTCGGGCACTATCTCTCTGGCTCTTGCCTTCTGATAGAGTTGGGTGTACCTTGAGAAGAGGTCTGCTGTCGACATGCCAATCACCTCTCAGCCTAGTAGGACTAGGCAGTGCTATTATCTCTTGTCTATACCAACTCCACATGGCCACAACCTATAAAGAGGACCTCCCGTCCAGAGAATCGGGCCCGATGAGAGTCCGGCTCAATGGATGATATGTTGAAAGGCTGGATGCTAGGAATGGATCGAAAGAGAAGAGGTCTAATACTTGCTGCCTGTGGAATCATTCTGCTTGTATTGTCGTTTGTTGTGCTTCTTAGCTTTGCAGACCTCTATCTCCCTTCTCTTCTCATCATGTTCATAGCTGTGGTTCTGATAGGCATAGGCACGGCTCTGGCTAAGGGGTTTGATGCCACTATTGAGGTACCGAAAGAGGTCTGCTACTACTGCAATGGGACTGGGAAGATTGGCACAGAAGAGGAGCCCGAGACCTGTCCTAGATGTGGTGGCACTGGCCTTGCTCGTGAGGATGATTGAACTCTCAAGACGTACACTTACACTACAGATTACCTGAATCGAGGAGTGAGTCTTGACAAGACCAATAGTGATAGGACACAGAGGGGCACCAGTCGATGCTCCAGAGAATACAATCCTTTCATTCCAGAGAGCGATTCAAGTTGGGTCGGACATGATTGAGTTGGACGTTCGAGATACCACTGACGGCCATTTGATCTGCTTGCATGACGAAGATGTTTCAAGGACTACAGATGGTGAGGGCACTGTGTCTGAACTTACTTTGACCGAGGTCAAATCTCTAAATGCAGGCCAAGGGGAGAAGATACCACTCCTCGAAGAAGTACTTGATCTCGCCAAAGGTAGGATATCTGTGAACATGGACCTCAAAGTGTTCGACTACGAAGAACAGATACTGCGACTGGTAGAAGATAGGGGAATGATCGAAACTGTGATTGTTTCATCATTCTATCAGATGATGCTCGAAGCCATGCGAGAGCTCTCCGCCGAGATAAGAACCGCGATTCTAGTCGAACATGACGCTTCAGACTCGGTGCGTGACGCAATCCGGATTGAAGCTAGTGCAATCAATCCTGAGTTCAACATTCTTACAGATGAAATCATCCGCGATGCTCACCGAGCAGGACTTTCAGTCTTCCCATGGACTGTGAACAATGAGGAATCAATGACTTCACTACTGAAGCGCGGAGTTGACGGGTTGATAACGGATGACCCCGCCAAGGCAGTACAAATCATCAAGACATCATTGAACGCTGAGCACGCCAATTCGTGAGTCAGACAGTGTGTGTCTTCACAAAGTCCTTGACCAACTCAAAGAGTTCGAAGCGCTTTGCATGACACGTTATGACATGCTCGGCTTCGGGAATGATGTGCATTGCCTTATCTTCAGAAGACACGCCCTCATAGACGATTGTTCCGTTCTTTGGATCAATTGTCTTGTCAGCTCCTGATTGAACTACCAAGATTGGGATAGTTACCGAATGCAGTTCTCTTCTCACCACTTTTGTGAGTTTGAGTATCTCATGAAGAGCGGAAAAGGGCTCGCGAGTGTATTTGGTTCTCATTATCTCATACATGATTTCCATATCAGAGATGTCGACACTCCTGTACTTGACAAAGTACTTCAGAATCGGCACGAACTTTGCCAAGAACGATTTCACGTACACAGCTGGTGACATCGCAACAATTCCATCGATCCCCTTCTCACGACTTGCCAACATAAGAGCCAAAGCGCCACCCATTGATAGGCCCGCAACGAAGAGATGATTTGGATTCCACGATTTTACTATCTCCAGACCTGCGACAACTGAATCATACCAGTTATGCCATGTAGTTTCCGCAAGATCCTCAGGGGTCGTTCCATGTCCAGCGACTCTCACAGCGTACGAAGCCACTCCTTGCTCAGCCAGGTAATCGCCAAGAGGCGTCACTTCATCTGGTGCAGCTCCAAAGCCATGTATCAGAAGGAATGCAACATCAGCCCCTTGAGGCCCAAGAATCACTCCGCCATCGTGTTCCTTCAAGCTGCATATCAACCCCTGTCATAGCAAAAGAGTTCGAGAGTCGAGGACTTCGAGTTTCACTTGATGCTCCGTGATGTCGCCTATACTATGTGTTATTTATGCATGTTGGAGCCAATCTCGTTCTAGCCTTCAATTACGGCAGGATTTCTTCGAGCTCATTCTTCGGAATACCTAAAAGGTTGGCAAATGACTGGCGTTCAAAGGATGGATTCTATGAAGCTAATCGTGAACGGTGAAGAGGTTTTCGTGAACCAATTCGTCAGTGATGTTCTTAGAGATGTCATTCATGCTGTCATGAAGAACCTGAAAGGCGTTGAGATCGACGAAATCAAGACAGTCGAGATTTCGTAGCAATGTTGGCTGTATTTTACAGGAGAGGAGTAATGCTCAATGGCGCTATACGGTTGGAACGGAAAGGCACTATGGGTCGACCTCACTAGCAAAGAAACAAAGACCGAGGAGCTGGACCCAGAGATATATGAGAAGTTCATCGGAGGAAAAGGTCTCGTGGCTTACCTTCTCTATAGGGAGCTTGAGGCGGGGACTGACCCGCTAGGTCCGGACAACATCCTACTTTTCTTGACTGGGCCAATACAGGGACTACCTGCCCCCAACGTTGGCCGATGGACCCTAGTGACGAAGTCTCCTCTTACCGGGCTCTATCTGGATTCACATTGTGGTGGTGCTTTGGGCCGCGAGATCAAGAAGTCTGGATACGATGTTGTGGGTGTAAGAGGCACAGCTTCTAGTCCGACGACCCTTGTCATCTATAATGATGACACGCGATTTGATGATGCATCTCACTTGTGGGGCAAGGGCGTGCATGAATCAACTGAGATTCTTTCCAAGTCGAAGGAGAAGAGCTCGAGTATCTACGCTATCGGACCTGCAGGTGAGAACCTGAGCCTCTTGGCAACTGGATGCTGTGAAATTGCTCACCAGACCGGAAGAGGAGGAGCTGGAGCAGTCATGGGTTCGAAGAATCTCAAGGCCATAATGGCGACAGGAACAAAGGATGTTCAGGCTGCTGACCCGGCGGCTCTCCGAGAGGTAAGGAAAGAGGCCTCCACAATATGGAAGAACAAAGATCCGGACTATGGTTTCAAGAAATATGGAAC